>CAZWVT010000058.1:0-10753 GCA_964636665.1 uncultured Flavobacteriaceae bacterium | reverse complement strand
GGGCAAAGGACAGCGATAAAGCAAGAGCGGAAAAAGCACTTACCTATATTCAACAGCTTTACGCCGTGGAAACCTTGGCACGCGACAAAAAAATGGAGGCAAGTCAGCGCAAAGAACTTCGACTGGAAAAATCACTGCCCATTATCAACGAATTTGGAAAATGGATGGTGGAGGAATTAAAAAATCATCACATCCTGCCTAAAAGTCAAATTGGCAAGGCCTTCCGCTATAGTCTGGATCGGTGGGATCAACTCAGTGCCTATCTGCATGACGGAATCTTGGAGATAGACAATAACTTAGTGGAAAATGCCATTCGTCCTGTGGCTCTGGGAAGAAAAAACTATCTCTTTGCCGGGTCGCATAAAGCAGCCGAACGCGCTGCCGGCATATATTCCTTCTTTGCCATCTGCAAAAAACACGAGGTGAATCCATACCTGTGGCTAAAGTACACACTTGAGAATATCCTGACCATAAACCACAAAAACCTTCGGAATCTGTATCCGCAGAATTTTAAAAAGTCGCAAGCAGAAAAATAGTGTCAGAAATTATTAGCTTGCTAAACAAGATGTAGTTGATGGGGTGGATACTTAAATAAAGCCAAAAAAACCGTCCCAATTTTGAGACGGTTTCAATATTTATTTAAACAGAATTTTTCGTTTAATTTCCTAACATTACAGGCATCACCAGCATAGTGATTGCTTCTCCCTCGTCTAAACCGTCCGCAGGTTTTAGAATTCCTGCACGATTGGGAAGACTCATTTCCAAAGTTATGTCATCGCTTTCCAGGTTGCTGAGCATTTCCGTTAAAAAGCGACTGTTAAACCCGATTTGCATATCGTCGCCTTGATAATCACAAGTTAAGCGCTCTTCGGCTTTGTTGCTAAAATCGAGGTCTTCAGCAGAAATATTTAATTCTGCACCGGCAATTTTAAGCCGAATTTGATGCGTGCTTTTATTAGAGAAAATAGAAATACGTCGTACTGAACTTAAAAATTGACTACGACTGATAAGTAGTTTGTTCGGATTTTCATTTGGAATTACAGCTTCGTAATTTGGATATTTTCCGTCTATCAACCTGCAAACCATTTCTGTATTTTCAAAACTGAATTTGGCGTTGCTATCATTGTATTCTATTGTTACTTCATCTTCTTTTCCCGCAAGAATGTTTTTGAGCAAATTCAGTGGTTTTTTAGGCATGATAAATTCGGCATCTTCTGAAGCAGTCACATCTGTACGTTCGTATTTAACCAACTTATGTGCATCTGTTGCCACAAAAATTAGTTTTTCTGTGGAAAATCGAAAAAATACGCCACTCATTACCGGTCGTAGGTCGTCATTCCCGGAAGCAAAAATCGTCTTGCTGATTGCATTTGCCAAAATATCACCTTGAACTGTCAAAGCGTTTGACTCTTCCATTTCGATAACTTTCGGAAAATCATCAGCATCCGCATAGGCAAGGGTATATTTACCTTGACTCGAACTGATTTCAACCGTGTGATTTTCTGTGGCAGTAAAAGTCAGTGGTTGTTCAGGCAAAGTTTTTAAAGTTTCTAAAAGAAGTTTGGAGTTCATGCAAAGTGTTCCGTTTTCAGAACTGTCAACTTCCAATTGTGATGAAATGGTAGTTTCCAAATCCGATGCGGAAACTGTAAGCGTATTGTTTTCTATATTGAATAGAAAATTATCCAGTATAGGAAGTGTATTTGAGGAGTTAATAATACCTCCCAACACTTGTAATTGCTTTAAAAGATAAGAGCTGGAAACAATGAATTTCATAAGTTATGTTTTCTGTAAATAAATTTAAAATGTTGGTGTTATCGTAGATAAAAATAAGATTCTAACAAGATTACAAATATATTTGAATTGCTTCCCATGAAAAAACAAAGTTTCACTTATTTCACATTTTTACGTTTCCTAAGATAGTTGAACAAAAATCCAAATATCCCAAATAACAGAATGGGAATCAAGATATTTATAACCTGAAAGTTGTTGCGTTCATCGATAACTTTAATAGGGTCTAAAAATGCAATTTGAATCTGCTTTGTCCTAAGGTCTGTCAATCCGGTATCGTCCAATAAATAATTTACGGTATTCAATAAAAATTCTTTATTTCCGTAAAATGAATTGGTCATCCTGTCATATCCCAATTCCAAAGGACGATTTCCCGCCATTTGATTTTTTATTAAATCGCCGTCGCTTATCACCACCATCTTAGTTTCGAAGCCTTCGTCAATATTGGCAATATCTTGAGTTAATGAAAATGGTTTAACCCTATTTTTATAAGCCGAAGTAAATTTGCCCTCCAATAAAACAGCCAGCGGAATTTCACCGGAATTGTATAAATCCATTTGCATGCCTGTATTGATAACTTCCAGATTGTGTTCTATTTCTGAATTTAAGTCTATTTCAAAAGGAAGTCCGATACGACGGGAATACGGCGATGAAGATAAAAGAATGGTTTTATTTATCGGAGAATCTAAAGTATCGATAGAACTTGCGTAATCAAATTTTACAGCTTCTATATTCGTTACAATTGGATGGTTGTTGTGGCTACTGCTCAACGGACTGAAAAACCATGGAAATCTGTCGTATTGTGTGTTGCGTTCCTCCCCGCTGGCAAGTACGATGGGGGCGGCGTAAATATCTTTTACAAGATTTGGATTAATTCGCACGCCGTATCGGAACAAAAAATCGGTCAAATTTAAATCAAGTCCAAATGCGAAAGTATTTCCCGAATTTTGGTCGAGATGCATTTGTGTCATATCCAATAACCACAACGAATTTCCACCGTCCATAACATATTGATCCAAAACGTATTTCTGTTCTTCTGTAAACGGTTCAGTTGGTTTGGCTACGATGATTAAATCAAATTCACGAAGTGCTTTCAAAGTTCCCGATGGGTTGGTAGCAACGGAATCCAACGTAAAAGGAGCGGTGTAATAATAATCTCGAATCGTGCTGATAAAATCAAAAAGATATTTGTCTTCCAATTGACCGTTTCCTTTAAGTACAGCTATTTTTTTAGATCGTTCTGTCAATAATTTTTTAAATCCATCGGCAAAAGCATATTGCAAATTTTGCAATGAACTGTTAACCCGATCTTCAGTTGTTGATCCGAGCTGATTCTTCAGTAACGGAATGGCAACTTTATCTCCTTGATAATGAGCAATCGCCCAAGGAAAAACTACTTCCACACTTTGTCTTCCGCTTTCCATAACAGAAACTTGAGCCGCTTCAATTCCCAATTCCTCGATGGTATTATAAAGCGTCTCGGAATCTTCCTCCATGGGGTTTATGAAAGAGAATTTAATATGTGAATTTTCAGTAGCAAATTCCTCTAATAATTGACGTGTTTCATTTTGCAGTTTACGAAATTCGGGAGGAAATTTTCCACTTAACAACACATCGACAACAACCGGAGCATCGGCTTGATTGATAATGTCTTTCGTTACCGAAGCTAAAGTATAGCGCTTGTCTTGGGTCATATCAATACGCAGGTAGAAAAATTGACCTATTGCGTAAAAC
Source organism: uncultured Flavobacteriaceae bacterium (assembly GCA_964636665.1). Taxonomy (GTDB): domain Bacteria; phylum Bacteroidota; class Bacteroidia; order Flavobacteriales; family Flavobacteriaceae; genus JAAYLC01. Next base: position 7,228 of record CAZWVT010000058.1, on the reverse strand, counting down.
AATATCAATCCGGTGATTAATAAAAACAATTGTTTGATTAAATGCTTGTTGCCTTTCATTGTTTTTTTAAACTTAAAGCTGTTAAACCAATAAAAAAGCCTGTAATAGACAGAAAATAAACCAAATTTCTTGTATCTATTACACCTCTGGAGATACTTTCATAATGTGTTTTAAAACCAAATCCGGACAAGTCCAATGAAGCTGTTGATAATCCTTCAAAACCGTAATAAAAAAACAGACACAGAAAAATTGAAATTATAAATGCCGCAATCTGACTTTGCGTAAGGGTAGAAGAAAATATTCCAATGGCAGCATATCCGAAGATTAAAAATAAGAGTCCGAAATAGGAGCCTAAAGTACTGCCCAAATCCCAATTTCCTGGAGGATTTCCCAATTCCGAAATGGTATAAACATATAAAATAGATGGAATAAGAGCGATAACAACCAACAAAACGGCTGCTAAATATTTTCCCAGTACAATTTGATTCACGGTTAATGGTTTTGTAAACAACAATTCCAGCGTTCCGGTTTTCTTTTCATCGCTAAAAGCTTTCATACAAACGGCGGGAACGAGAAACAACAAAACCCAGGGGGCGAGTTCAAAAAAAGGAGAAATATCTGCAAATCCGCTATCAAAAATATTATAATCTCCTTGAAAAATCCATAAAAACAATCCGTTGGTAACCACAAAGATTGTGACTACCAGATAACCGATAATGCCGGAAAAAAAAGAATGAATTTCTCTACTGATAATTGGCAACATAGACAAAAAAGTTATGGAAGCGAATGTAATGTATTAACGCTCCATGCTTGCGCTTTATTTTGAAATTTTGGTTTTGTGAAACTCCAAACCGATTTAAATAAATCACTATGCCTGTAATTTTCTAAATCTGCTTCAGAATTCCATCTGCTATATGTAAAAAACACTGTTTTGTTATTTTTGTCCTGATACAATTCTAAAAATAAGCATCCCGGATATGCTCTAATTTTATGTTTTATTTTCTCGAAATTTTCAAGAAAAGCGTCAATTTCATTTTCTTGAAATTCCATTTTTACAATACGTGTAAACATTTTTTATGGTTTAATATCTTCTGATTTAAATTCAACGGAAATACTATCTCTGAATTCCAGTCCCAATAGAGTGGAAGCACCTCCAATAGATAGCGGATTACTTTTGTAAACAGCAAGCTCTAAATAGCCTGCTGTATTCCAGATAGCCAATTTTTTTCCGCCTTGATTACCTGGATGTTTTGTGGGTGTTTCAAAATCAATCACTTCGCTGTACTTGTTAAATATTTTATCAATTTTGGTGGTTCTTGCCACAATCGTAAAAGCCCGACCGTGCGCAACTTTATCAAAAAACTTTTTGGTGATATTCGTAATGACATTTCCGTAATTGTCAATGTAGATTACATTTCCTATAATCTGAGAATTGTTATTCACAACCACCGGATTTAATTCGGTCAGTTCTTTAAGGTCTGTGATTGTTCTACCTACTACTTCTAACGTTCCTCCACGAGCAATGTGGGCGGCAACTTTTACAAAAACATCCAAAACCGGAAAATTACTTGTAAATCTGCCGTGAATGTTAATTTCTACAATCTTTTCAGGTTTTATTTCATTGGCGAGAAGTGATAAAATTCCATTATCAGCACAAATAAAATAATGATTGTCAAGATAAATGGCAATGTGGCGATTTACCGGACTTAATTCTGAATCTACACCGATAATATGAATGGTGCCATTGGGAAAACTTTTATAAGAACTTTGAATAATATAAGCGGCCTCGTGAATATGAAAAGGAGCTATCTGATGAGAGATGTCAATAATCGGTACTGAACCTATTTCTGAAAGAATGGCACCTTTAACAGCGCCCACAAAATGGTCTTTTAAACCAAAATCTGTTGTGAGTGTGATAATTGCCATAGATTGTAATTATTGATGATTAAAAGATAAAGTACGCAAAAATAAATTACTTTTGTTAGTGTCAAAACTATTTTATTTGAATAGAATGAAATATGAATTATTTTTATCAGTAAAATATATTTTTTAAATAAATTATAAAAGATAACCTGAATTTGAACGAGTTAATTATTGAACTAAACGAAATAAATCCGAGAGAGTTTTTCGGGTTGGAAAACAACCATATAGAAATTTTAAAAAAATATTTTCCAAAACTAAAAATTGTCGCACGAGGCAATAAAATAAAGGCTTATGGAGATGAAGCGGTTTTGGAAGAATTTGACAAACGCATTGAAATGTTATTGGAACAATACACAAAATATAACAAGCTCGATGAAAATCTGATAGAACGCGTTTTGATAAGCGACAAACGAGAAGATTATGAAACCTCAATAAACAGTGGCGGAATTATAGTTCATGGAGTCAGTGGAAAACCGATTAAAGCCCAAACGGCAAATCAGCGAAAATTGGTTTCATTGATGGAAAAGAATGATTTAATTTTTGCCGTAGGACCTGCAGGAACCGGGAAAACTTATACCGGAGTTGCGCTTGCAGTGCGGGCATTAAAACAAAAAGAAGTTCGTCGGATTATTTTAACACGTCCGGCAGTAGAATCCGGAGAAAATTTGGGATTTCTGCCAGGTGATTTAAAAGAGAAATTAGATCCTTATATGCAACCGCTTTATGATGCGCTACGAGATATGATACCTGCCGAACGTTTGGCTTCCTATCTTGAATCAGGAACTATACAGATTGCTCCGCTTGCTTTTATGCGAGGACGTACTTTAGACAATGCTTTTGTGATTTTGGATGAAGCTCAAAATACTACCCACGCACAAATGAAAATGTTTCTCACACGAATGGGGAAAAATGCAAAATTTATGATAACGGGCGATCCGGGACAAATAGATTTGCCGCGACGTGTTGTTTCCGGACTTAAAGAAGCCATTTTGGTTTTAAAAGATGTGAAAGGAATAGGAGTGGTGCAGTTGGATGATAAAGATGTCATTCGCCACAGATTGGTAAGAGATATTATTACTGCTTATAAAACAATTGAGAATATCGAATAGAAAATTATTGCAATGACGAATACCTTAATAGAATCCAATTTTAATTTTCCCGGTCAGAAAAAAGTTTATCACGGAAAAGTACGTGATGTTTATACCTTAGAAAATGATATTTTGGTCATGATTGTATCCGATAGAATCAGCGCTTTTGATGTCATTATGCCTAAAGGAATTCCTTACAAAGGTCAAATCCTCAATCAGATTGCCACCAAAATGATGAAAGCTACGGAAGACATCGTTCCCAATTGGATGATTGCAACTCCTGATCCGAATGTTGCTGTTGGTCATGCTTGTGAACCTTTTAAAATTGAAATGGTCATTAGAGGTTATTTAAGCGGTCATGCAGCGAGAGAATATAAATCCGGTAAGCGAATGATTTGCGGCGTTCCGATGCCTGAGGGCATGAAAGAAAACGACAAATTTCCCAAACCTATCATAACGCCTGCAACCAAAGCAGAGATGGGAGAACACGATGAAGATATTTCGCGAGAAGATATCCTTAAAAGAAAAATTGTATCAGAGGAGGATTATGTTGTTTTGGAAGATTATACGCGGAAATTATTTCAAAGGGGAAGTGAAATCGCTGCAAAAAGAGGATTGATTTTAGTAGATACCAAATATGAATTCGGAAAAACCAAAGACGGCAAAATTGTTTTGATAGATGAAATCCATACGCCCGATTCATCCCGTTATTTTTATGCGGATGGCTATGAAGAAAGACAAAAAGCAAATGAAACCCAACGACAATTATCGAAAGAATTTCTAAGGGAATGGCTGATAGACAATAATTTCCAAGGCAAAAAAAATCAAAAAATACCTGAAATGACTTCAGTTTTTGTAGAATCTGTTTCAGAACGTTATGTCGAATTGTACGAACATATTACCGGAGAAAAATTTATAAAAGAAGAAACCTCCGATATTTTGAGCAGAATAGAGAAAAATGTAACTGATTTTATGGAAAAATACAGAGATTAAATTTACTGATTATATTTTAGAACTATTTTTCATCAATTTTAAAAGTATAATTCTCAATAAGAGTTAAAAGCAATTTTTCTGAATCTTCTAACTTATTGGAAAATTTTGATTTTGAAATAGCTCTTTTGGAAGTCAACGCATTTTTTTCATAAGCTTCAATTACCGCCGGGTGAATGTAATATTTTCGGCACACACTTCCTGTATTGCCCAATGCAGCAGCTGCATAATTGCAAGATGTTTGGATAATTTTTTTCTGTTCTGTTTCATTTTCCGGTTTATTGGCTTCTTGAATGGTTTCTAAAAATATTTTACTTGCTGCCCAAGTTCTAAAATCTTTGGCTGTAAAGGAATCGTTTGTTATTTCTTGCAAATATTCATTAACCATTCCCGAATCTATTGGATGATGACCGGAATCATCAGTGTATTTGAATAATTCCCACCCCTGAATTTCTTCGCATTGCATCACGAGTTTACGCAATTTTTTGTCTTCGAGCGGAACTTTGTGTTGTTTCCCTTTTTTGCCCGTAAATTCAAAATAAAGCTTTCCATCTTCTTCTGTTAAATGGCGTTTGCGCATGGTCGAAAGTCCGTAAGTTTTATTTTCTCTTGCATATTGATTGTTTCCGATACGGATATGTGTTTCTTCCATCAGACGAATGACAAGGGCAATGCATTTGTTTTTGCCCATTTTTTTTCGACGTAAATCTTGGGCTACTTGTTGACGGATACCCGGAAGTGCTTCTCCGAAAGCGCTCATTCGGAAAAATTTGGTGCTATTTTTAATTTGATTCCATTTCGGATGATATAGATATTGTTTTCTTTCTCTACTGTCGGTTCCAATAGCTTGAAGATGACTATTCGGATTATCAGAAATTCTAACATTTTTCCATGCCGGTGGAATGACGAGGTTTTTAAAACGAGACAAAGAGGATTTATCCATTACCTTTTTATTGTTTTTGTAATAGGAAAACCCTCTTCCTCGTCGTTTACGTTCGACTGTTAATTGTTCTTCATCGTAATAAACAAGTGCAGCAACAGCAGCAGCTTTTTCATTGTCATCAATGATTTTTTCAACTTGTTTAGGAGAGAGTTTCATAAGAGATTAAGAAAGCAGCCTTAAAATTGTTTAATTAAAATAACTGAAATTTTCATTTTCCTTAATCTCTCCCAGTGCTTTGTATATCAATTTAATGACATTTTCGATATCCGCTTTATCTGCCATTTCTACGGTGGTGTGCATATATCGTAAGGGAAGTGAAATAAGCGCACTTGCCACGCCTTCATTGCTGTACGCAAAAGCATCCGTATCTGTTCCCGTAGCTCTGGAAAGTGCAGCGCGCTGAAAAGGAATTTTATTTTTATCTGCAGTTGTAATTATTAAATCGCGTAACTTTTGTTGCACTGCCGGAGCATAAGCAATTACAGGACCTTTGCCCAATTCAATATGACCTTCTTTCTTTTTGTCGATCATTGGTGTGGTCGTATCGTGAGTGACATCAGTGATAATGGCAACATCGGGTTTTAATCTGGCAGCTATCATTTCGGCGCCTCGAAGACCAATTTCTTCTTGAACAGAATTTGTAATGTAAAGTCCAAAAGGTAACTGAACATTGTTTTCTTTCAATAACCTAGCTACCTCAGCAATCATAAATCCGCCGATTCTGTTATCTAAAGCTCTACAAACAAATTTGTTATTATTTAAAATATGAAATTGATCTGGATAAGTAATCACACAACCAACGTGGATTCCCATTTTTTCTACTTCTTCGGAATTTTGTGCGCCGACATCAATAAAAATATTTTCCGGTTTTGGAGATTCTTCTTTTGCTTTATCACGTGTGTGAATTGCAGGCCAGCCGAATACACCTTGCACAATTCCGTTTGCCGTATGGATATTCACTGCTTTCGATGGAGCAATTTGATGATCGCTTCCCCCATTTCGTACAACATATATAAGACCGTTTTCTGTGATGTAATTTACGTACCACGAAATTTCGTCAGCATGTCCCTCAATTACAACACGATATTTGGCGTCAGGATTAATTACGCCAACTGCCGTGCCGTATGTGTCCGTCATAAAAGTATCGACATAAGGTTTTAAATAATCCATCCACAATTTCTGACCTTTCCATTCATAACCGGTGGGAGAGGCGTTATTTAAATAAGATTCTAAAAATTCTAAGGATTTTTTGTTTAATATAGAAGTTTCCATTCAAACATTATTTAATGATTAAACTTTCAAAATTAATGAATAAAGAACATTGCACCCATCTATTTTTATATTTTTGGGATGCTTTTTGTACTTAAGGATACAAGTCTTGGAAAATTTATGAATAAGTGGATTATATATATAGGAGTGTTTTTTATTGCAAACATCCAAATTCTGAGTGCTCAAATTGATAAAGACACTACAGAAGTATTCTATTATATTATAGAAGGCGATACAGTTCCAAGAGATATGATTAGCTTGGATGAAGTTTTTTTATTGTCAAAATTAGAATTTGACTCCAATGAAGCTCGAAGAAGATATCTGATATTAAAAAGAAGAACTCATAAAGTCTATCCTTATGCTAAATTGGCAGCAGAAAGATTGGTGGTAATGAATGAAAGATTAGAGCAAATCGAGAAAAAGAGGCACAGGAGAATTTACACAAAACGCTTACAGGATTATATAGAGAATGAATTTTCAGAGCAATTAAAGAACCTTACCAGGTCGGAGGGTCAGATTTTAGTGAAACTTATTCATCGACAAACCGGAGAAACTACTTTCGATTTAGTCAAGGAATTGCGCACCGGATGGCGTGCATTTTGGTACAATGTAACCGCTAATATGTTCGATATATCTTTAAAAGAAGAATTTAAACCTTATGAAAGTCGCGAAGATTTTTTGATTGAAGACATTTTGCTCCGTGCTTTCCAAGAGGGAAGCCTTGAAAAACAGGAACCTAAGATTGCAATTGACTATATAAATCTTAGAGAATATTGGAGTAAAAAAAATATTGATAACTCACCATAATTTTTTTGGTCAGTAAATAATAAGGTTATAAATTTGCTGTCCGTTCTTTTGATAGCCAATCTGTTTTTAATGATTAGACTTGCTTCTACGGAGCTGTCTGATTATTTTGAGTTGTAGCGTGCTGATTTGATGGGAGATGAAAAATAGTTGAAATTTTCTTTTCATTTTTTCTTGTTTATTTAATAATCTCGTGTAATTTTGCGCCCTC
>CAZWVT010000057.1:0-10873 GCA_964636665.1 uncultured Flavobacteriaceae bacterium | reverse complement strand
TGGAATACCGAACCTTATTTAGGAGCCGGAGAATTTTATTGTGAATACGGTGATTTCGACATAAAAATTACCGCGCCTGCAAATCATATTGTAGTAGGTTCGGGAAAACTTCAAAATCCCGAAGATGTTCTGACTGACAAACAAATCAAGCAAATGGACAAAGCTTCCAAAAGCGATAAAACGGTTTATATCGTTACGCAAAAAGAAGCGACAAAAAATGCCAAAGAAAAAACATCTCAAACTAAAACATGGCATTTTAGAATGAAAAATACCCGTGATGTAGCCTGGGCTTCATCACAAGCGTTTATTTGGGATGCAGCACGTATTAATTTACCTGACGGAAAAACTGCACTTGCACAATCGGTTTATCCAAAAGAAAGTGCAGGAAAAAATGCGTGGACACGTTCCACTGAATTTACAAAAGCATCCGTAGAATTTTATTCCGACACCTATTATCCTTATCCTTATGAAACAGCCATAAATGTAGCTTGCGGAGTAGGTGGGATGGAATATCCGGGCGTTAGTTTTTGCAGTTATTCAAGAGAAGGAGAGGCGCTTTGGAGTGTAACCGACCACGAATTCGGCCACAATTGGTTTCCGATGATTGTAGGAAGTAATGAACGAAGACATGCGTGGTTAGACGAAGGATTAAATATGTTTATCAATCACTATAGCACTGTTGCTTTTAATAACGGTGAATATGCAGTTTCTTCAATCGTAAATAAACCAAGAGCATTAATGGGTTATTTGACACACAATGAACGTGAACCGATTGCCACTTTGCCCGATATTGCAAATGATAGAAATTTGGCTTATACGGCATATTACAAACCCGCTGCGGGATTGTTTCTTTTAAGAGAATACATTATCGGACCGGAACGTTTTGACTACGCTTTTAAAAGTTACATCAACGCTTGGGCTTATAAACATCCGCAGCCCAATGATTTTTTCAATCATTTTGAGAATGCTGTCGGAGAAAAATTGGATTGGTTTTGGAAAGGCTGGTTTTACGGAAACGGAAACATTGACGTGGGAATTGCCGGTGTAAAATCTCATGAAGAAGGTTATGTTATTACAGTTGAAAATAAAGGACAAATCCCGATGCCGGTAAAATTGCAAGTGACTTTTAAGGATGATACAACAGAAATTGTCAATCTTCCTGTAGAGATTTGGTACAAAGGAAATGAATGGGATTATTTGCTGAAAACAACTAAATCTATAAAAAGAGTAATTTCGGATCCGGATAAAATTCTTCCGGATATCAATATGCTGAATGACAGTTATAACATATTTGATTAATTGTCTTTTGAGCAATTAAGATTTATTAAAATTAATTTAGAATTGAATGGAAAAAGAATTGCAAAAACGGAGTGGAGGCCGTTGTGAAATGTGTAGTGCAACAGAAAATCTAAGTGTTTTTTATGTTCCTAATTCACCTAATACCGATATAGATTCACATCTTTATATTTGTGAGACTTGCAAAACGCACATGGAGGATCCATCTCAAATAGACCCTCATCATTGGCATTTTTTGAACGACAGTATATGGAGTCCTGTTCCGGCGGTGCAAGTGATGTCGTGGCGAATGCTCCAGCATTTAAAAACCGAAAGTTGGTCGCAGAATTTACTGGATATGATGTATCTTGATGATGAAACAAAATCGTGGGCAGAAGCCGGATTATCAGAAAAATCAGATTCTCAGGTCGTGCATCGGGATGCAAATGGAAATGTATTGAATGCCGGCGATACCGTTGTGCTCATCAAAGATTTGAAAGTAAAAGGAAGCAGTATGATTGCCAAACAAGGTACCGCAGTCCGAAGAATTTCACTTGATATGGAAAATGAAAAATTTATCGAAGGTCGAGTTGACGGTCAACAAATAGTTATTATTACGGATTACGTTAAAAAGGTGTAAAATACTGAATTTCAAAATAAAATAAGCATCTATAAAAACACCGTTTCGATAAGTTGAAACGGTGTTTTTTAATATTAAAAATCAGAAGAATTAACGGATTACCCCACAAGCAATTCTGTCTCCGGCATTTCCGGTAGGTTGTGATGTAAAGTCATCTTCATCAGCGTGGACAATTATACTTTTTCCAATGATGTCTTTTTCAGAATCGCCACAACCGATGCACCACTGATCAGTTTCAAAGGTGATTGCTACATTTCCGTTCTCATCAGGGTTTAAATTCCCGATGTCTCCTTTGTGATAGCCGTCATTATGATTCCATTCTCCGTGTGCGTGATTGGTTGGATTCCAATGACCTCCCGCAGCCATTCCGTCGTTTCCGGAGCAATCTCCGTTTTCGTGTAAATGAATCGCATGCGCTTCATTGGTTAAACCTGTGAGCTTTCCTTCCATGTGAACGCGACCGTTTTTTTCAGTGAAGTAAAACTCTCCTTGTACGTTGCTTCCGCTTTTGGAATCCATCATAACCTGAATTACTCGCTCGGGAGTATCTTCAGTTAAATCTGGAGCCGGATCAAACTCCTCAACATTGCTTTCTTCTTGGAGTTTATCTTTTTTAGTGTTATTACAGGCTACAAAACTGAATAATGCAACCGATGTAACAAATAGACTTAATTTTTTCATGGTGATAGTTTTTGGTTTTAATTACTTTAAAAATATCCAATAAAGGTAATAATACAAATATTTAGGAAAAACATTTTAAAAAAACATTAGCATTTACAAATGAAATTCATAAAAGAAGATTCTCAGCAAATTTTAACTACTTGTATGTTAATTGTTTTCTGATAAAATATTTTCATTTGTATTCAACGCTTTTAAAATATCTTTTCCACTCGGATTTTGGAAAATATCAATATCAAAAAAAGCAGCAGTAGAATACAGGTGATCAAAAATATCCGATTGAATTCCTTCGTATTCACGCCAAATAACTGTATTGGTAAAACAATATATTTCCAATGGAATGCCTTTGTGTTCATTTGCCAATTGCCTTACCATGATGCTCATATCCCCACGCACTCCCGGATGATTTTTTAAATAACTGACAATGTATTCCCGATAAACCCCCAAATTGGTCATTCTTCTGCCGTTTATTAAAACAGAAGTATCGATATTGTTTTGGGCATTAAAAGTTTCTATTTCTTTTTGTCTTTCAGAAACATAATCTGTGATGAGGTGGTATTTTTTTAATTTTTCACGCATCTCGGAGTCCACGAATTTCACGGAATTTACATCGACATAAATTGCCCGCTTAATTCTTCTTCCTCCCGTTTGTTGCATCCCTCGCCAGTTTTTAAAACTTTCGGTAATAAAGTAATAAGTAGGAATTGTGGTAATGGTTTTATCAAAATTTTGAACCTTAACTGTATTCAGGTTGATTTCAAGCACATCTCCGTCGGCATTAAATTTTGGCATTTCTACCCAATCGCCTACTCGAACCATATCGTTTGAGGACATTTGTACACTGGCAACCAAACCTAAAATCGTATCTTTAAAAATAAGCAGCAGGATGGCTGTCATCGCTCCAAATGCACTGAGGAAATAAATAGGAGATTTATCCAAAATAATGGAAAGTACCAAAATAAAGGTTACGATATAGAGGATAATTCGAATTAACTGAAAATAGCTTGTGAGCGGTTTGTCTTTAAAAGCAGGGAGTTTTGCCAAAGTATATTCTCCAACTTTTAGAATGGCAAAAAACACAGTCATTGCAACGATGACTAAATAGGCGTCTGTTAATTTTATGACTAACGGCAGCATCCATCCAAAGTCGGAAAAAATAAGAGGAGCCATGATGCGTACAAAAACGGCCGGCACAATGTGGGCAAGTCTGTCTAAAGCACGTGTTTCAACGAAAGTATCATCCCATTTTATGGACGTCCGCTTAAAAACTTTATAGATGTTGTGAATGATTATTCTCTTGGTAATAAAGTATGCTATGGAGCAAATGATAGCTAAAACCAAAAGAAATAAAAGCGCTCGAAAATAAATAGCCCATTCTTCTGAAACTCCAAGGCTTGTGATAAATATATCTGTTTTATCTTCTAAGTAATTCAACCAATCCATTTGCAATCTGATAATTTTATTAAACAGCTTACAAAGGTAATAAAAGCGAAAGAGTTACGATAGTCGATTCGCAGAAGTCTCCTGTAAATCCGATGATTTCTGTTCTTATTTGAGCAAGGATTCTCTGTTCATTTCATCAGGTTTCGGAATTCCCATCAAGTGGAGAATGGTAGGAGCGATGTCTCCTAAAATGCCATTTTTTACACGTTTTATTTGGTCGTCAATAACAATGAGCGGAACAGGATTGGTTGTATGCGCAGTATTTGGTGAGCCATCGGGATTACGCATCACATCACTGTTGCCATGATCTGCCAATATCAAAACTGTATAATTATTTTCTGTGGCTTTCTTTACAATATCTTTTACACACAAATCCACAGTTTCACATGCTTTTACCGCTGCTTCAAATACACCGGTATGTCCCACCATATCCGGATTGGCGAAATTGAGGCAAATAAAATCAGAAGAAGTGGATTCAATTTCCGGAATGATTTTATCGCGTATCTCAAAAGCACTCATTTCTGGTTTTAAATCGTAAGTAGCAACTTTGGGAGAAGGACATAAAATACGTTTTTCACCTTTAAACGGCATTTCACGACCGCCGGAAAAAAAGAAAGTTACGTGCGGATATTTTTCCGTTTCGGCTATTCGGATTTGTTTTTTATTGTGTTTTTCCAATATCTCGCCCAGCGTATTGTTTAGGTTTTCTTTGTTGTAAATGATTCGAATATTTCTGAATGAGTCATCATAATTTGTAAGCGTAACATAATATAGTGGCAAGGGATTCATTTCAAAATCTTTAAAACTATTTTGAGTAAGCGCTTCGGTTAGTTGCCTGCCGCGATCGGTACGGAAATTAAAGAAAATCACCACATCATCAGGTTGTATCGTTGCAACGGGCTTGTTTTCTTTATCCATCATTACGATGGGTTCGATAAATTCATCTGTAATTCCTTTTTCGTAACTATTTTGTATGCTTTTAAAAGCATCAGCAGAAGGTGTTCCTTTTCCCGAAACTAATAAATCATAAGCTTTTTTGACGCGTTCCCACCTGCGATCGCGATCCATTGCAAAATAACGACCGATAATCGAAGCTAATTTTCCGCCGGTTTTATCCAAATGGGATTGTAAATCTTCGATTAGATTGATTCCCGAATTCGGATCAACATCACGACCGTCGGTAAAAGCGTGTACAACCATTTTTTGAACGCCTTGTTCTTTTCCGGCTGATAGTAAACCTTTTAAATGTGCAATGTGAGAATGTACGCCGCCATCAGAGACCAATCCCATAAAATGGACGGTTTTATCGTTTGTTCTTGCATGTTGAAAGGCATCTTTTAAAACTTGCTCATCTTTTAAAGTTCCTTGTGCAATGGCAAGGTTTATCTTTGCTAAATCTTGATAAACAATTCTTCCGGCACCGAGATTCATATGTCCCACTTCACTATTTCCCATTTGCCCTTCCGGCAAACCTACGTTGAGTCCGTCGGTTCGAATTTGAGCATGTGGATAGTGTTGATAAAGCGAATCGATAAAAGGAGTATTGGCTTTTTCGATGGCAGAAACTTCAGGATTTGGATTGATTCCCCAGCCGTCGAGAATCATTAAAATGACTTTTTTATTCATGTTGTAAAGATAGGAAGCAGTCCGGATTATTGGAAACTAATTTCACTTTCAGTTGGCAATTCAAAAGGTTCTTTTTCTTGTTGAAAGATTCTTGCAGAGTGCGCTCCCTTTAGAATACAACGCTCTCCATTAACACGAATCCAGCTTCCTTCTCGCAAACCCACTACGGGAATACTGCTTTGCGAATGAAATTCTTTTATTCTCGTTTCACGTGTTTCTCCCATGTGTTTTGAATTGGGAATTGGATCCAAATAGTGTGGATTTATATTAAAAGGAAGTACGCCCATAGCTTTAAACGAAGGCGGATAGACAATGGGCATATCGTTGGTAGTGTTTATGGAAATTCCGCAAATATTGCTTCCGGCGCTTGTTCCTAAATAGGGAAGTCCTTTGAAGAGTTTTTCTCGGAGAATTTCTAAAATTCCTTGTTGATATAAAGTTTGGAGCAATACAAAAGTATTTCCGCCTCCTGTAAAAACGCCTTTTGCACTTAAAATTGCTTCTTGTGGATTGTCATAAGTGTGAATTCCGATGAGTTTTTTTCCAAGTTCATTAAATACAGGTGCTGCTTTAGCTGTATATTCATCATAGGAGATTCCTCCCGGTCTGGCATAAGGAATGAATAAAACCGTATCTGTATTTTCAAAAAGTTGGGAAATTTCATTTTTAAGATAATTCAAATAAGAATTTCCGTAAATCGTACTCGTACTGGCTACAATAAGATTTTTCATGCTTTTTATTTTATCTTATGAAATTTATTTAACGCAAATATGTATATTTATTAGATGATTAAAAAAATTCTATACATTCTAATTTTATGTATTTCTTTTCACGGCTTTTCGCAGGAAATGAACCGCATTCTTATTTCCGGACAAATTCACGTGCCGCAGGGAGAAGAAGCCGAAGGAATCAGCGTGTATAATATTTCTTCTCAAAAAGGAGTGATAACAGGAAAAGACGGTGAATTTAAAATAAAAGTCGCTCCTCATGACCGCTTACAAATTTTCTCACTCCAATATCAATCCTTAAATATTGTTGTAGATGAAAGCATTGTTGCGGATAAACAAATGAATATTTACCTGAATCCTTCCGTTACGCAATTGGATGAAGTTGTCGTAAAACGTTATGATCTCACCAGAATTATTGAAGCCGATATTAAAGGAATTCATACTTATTACAAAAATACCGATTGGGATATGTCGTATGCAGCCATGGAATATGATTACGGATTTATTATTGATGAGCAAACAGCAATAAGAGGAAATGCAGCCGAAGAAGCTTTGGGATACAATAGTATTCATTATGGAATTAACTTTGCACCACTGATTAATGGAATGTTTAAATTAATTGCTCCTAAAAAAAACGACAAAAAATCGGAAATATCCAGAGAAAGTAAAATAAGCTCAAATTTGCAACAGCAGTTTAGCCGAGAATATATTGAAGCTAATTTTGGAATTCCAAAGGAAGACGCTTATGATTTTTTATTTTATGCTCAAGAATCCGGACTTCAGGAAAAATTGTTGCATACCAAAAGTGAATTGGAACTTATAGAATATCTTCATGCCCACAGTGTCGAGTTTAAACAATTGAAAAACTAAAAAACAAGTAACTACGAACGTTTCCAAACGAAGGAAATAATAAATAGACAAATATATTATCTCGATGCAAATCAATATATTTGCATTATGATTTTTCAAATGGTTTTTTTGTTTATCAGTATGACGGAGATTGCTTTTATTCTCTTCGTCACGCTTTTGATATTTGGTGCAGATAAAGTTCCGGAAATCGCACGCGGTCTTGGGAAATTAATTCGTCAATTAAAGAATGCCGCGAATGATTTAACATCTGAAATTACCAAAAGCGCAGAAAAGGAAGGCATTGATTTGGACATTACCAAAGAAGTGCGCGATGAAGTAAAAAAAGTAAAAGAAGACGTTGAAGAAATCACAGGTTCCGTGAAACGAAGATTTTAATGTTTAAGATTCTCAGACAATGGGATAGAGAATTATTTGTCCGTTTAAATTCATTGGGCAATGAAAAATATGACCTGCTTTGGGTCACCGCTACACAAACAGAAACTTGGATTCCGCTTTATTTGTTTTTTGTCTTTTTAATCTTCTATCAATTTAATCGTTTAATTGGCATTAAGATAGTAACATACGTTATTGTCGGACTTGGGATTACTTTGGCTTTAACCAATATTGTCAAATACTTCGTAGCACGAATAAGACCTTCCGGAATTGAATCTTGGCAGGAGTTTATTCGAATCTTACAAACCCCGTCAAACTATAGTTTTTTCTCAGGACACGCTTCCTCGAGTTTTATGATTGTTACCTTTTTAGTATTGGTCTTTAGACGTGACATCAAATGGATTTATCTTTGTTATATCTGGCCGATTTTATTCAGTTTTTCACGAATATATGTGGGCGTGCATTATCCTTTAGATATAATCGTTGGAGCCACAGTAGGAATCTTCATCGCGATTTCATCTTATTTTTATTACAAACGAAATGTCCTCGCCTCAACCTATAAATCGAGATAAGGTAATTCCGTCGCGAATAGGCATTAACACCGATTCAAATTTCGGATGATTGTTGAGCATCTCATTATATTCCATCAAGATTTTGGTAACTTTATCATTGGGTTTTAAAGGAGAAGCTACTTTACCGCTCCACAAAACATTATCGCTTAAGACAAGTGCGCCCGGATTTAATTTTGGGATAACAGCATTGAAATAATTTGCGTAATTTTCTTTATCCGCATCAATAAAAACCATATCAAATTTGACATCCAATTCCGGAATTATATCCAATCCATTCCCTAAATGCTGAATGATTTTGCCGCCAAACCAAGATTGATCAAAATAATTCCGCTGAAAATCGTACAATTCCTCGTTGTTGTCAATCGTGTGTAAAAAACCGTCATCCTGAAGCCCTTCTGCCAAACACAATGCGGAGTAACCTGTGTAAGTGCCAATTTCTAGAATGTGTTTTGGATTGATGAGTTTGGACAACATACTCAAAATGCGACCTTGTAAATGCCCGCTCAACATACGTGGTGACATTACTTTCTGATGCGTTTCCCGATTTAATTTCATCAATAATTCAGGTTCCGGTTGTGAATGTTTTTCGGCGTATTCTAATATTTCTTTACTGTAAAATTCCATAGCGTTTATTTTTTTAGTGTTCATTGAGGATACGGGTTCTTAACTTGTCTTGTGCTTGTGTATCTTCACCACAAAGCCATCGGATTACATTTTCTTCCCACATAGCATCAGCTTCTTCTTTGTTTATGATTTTTCTTTCTACCGCCAAATCTAAAATTTTACCGGGATATGATGATTGTGGTGCGCTTTCCATTTCGCCTAAAGGATACGGATCATCCAAACCGACTAAAACTTGTTTGGCTCCTTGATTTTTTACTAAAAGTTCAAGGGAGCCGGTGTCGTGTACCAAGGAGTCAAAAAAGATGTTTTTATGACCGACACTTTTGCGCGGATGTGTTTTGCCTTCAAATAAATCCGGACGTCCATCAAACCCTTGAATTCTTCTGCCGAGATTTATTTGTGCCAACTGACCGCCGTGTGCAAAACAAGTGCGCATTCCCGGGAATTTATCGGCATAACCGTTTAAAGTAAAAAAATGATAAGCATCGGCACATTGTGCCAGCATCCAAATCAAGTGAAAACGCCATGCGGTATTTTCGAGTTTGATAAATTTTTCTCCATCATAAGGATGGATTTCGACAGCTAAATTATATTTTGAAGCAAGTTCAAAAAGCGGTTCGTTTTCTTCGTCAAAAATACTGCGCCACGTTCCTATTGTATCCATAAAATGAGTAGGCAGACACAAAAGTTGCATTTCCAATTCTTCTACACAACGTTCAATTTCCCATAGCGCACTACGAAGAAAGCCCGGATGAACAACAAATCCGGAAGTGAACTTAGAAGGATGATCATGTTGAATCTTGGCATTAAAATCATTCTGAAAACGCAACGCTTTTTTCATTTCCTCAACGCGCAATCCGTTTCCGTACAGTTGCGAAAGATTCAAAACAACGGCGTGGTCGATATTAAACCGATCCATCCATTCTAATTTTTCATTTAAGAAAAAGCTGGAATCTGTAACCGGACGACTCCAATCTTTTTGAAGCATGTACTTCCGTTCTTGGTCAACCCAAAAAATGCCTTTGTCTTTCATAAATTGAGGAATTTCTTCGGGATAGGGAAGAAGGTGGGAATGTCCGTTTATTCGCAATTTTCTTGATGAACTCATCGCAATATTTTTTTTAGTTAAAATAGATTATAATGATTTTGTTCTGCCTCCGTCAATCGGTAAATTCACTCCGTTGATATAAGCGGCTGCTTCACTGGCAAGAAATCCTGCTGCAGATGCCAATTCTTCAGGCAGACCAAAACGTTTGGCAGGAACACTGTTTTTCATGTTTTTCATAGCGTCTTCTTCAGAAATATTCAATCGTTTTGAAGCGTTTTTTATAACATCTTCCAAGCGTCCTGTTTCAGTAAAACCGGGAAGAATATTGTTAACCGTAATTCCAAATTTCCCGATTTCATTTGCCAATGTTTTACTCCAATTCGCAACTGCACCTCTTATCGTGTTACTGACTCCCAAATTATCTATAGGTTGTTTAACCGATGTTGAAATGATATTGATGATTCTTCCATAAGCCGCATCTTTCATTCCCGGAATAAGCAGCTGAGCTAAAATTTGATTGCATAAAACGTGCATCCGAAATGCATTTTCAAATTCTTCCGGCGAAGCTTCCAAAAGTAATCCGCCTTTCGGGCCTCCGGTGTTGTTTATTAAAATATGATAGCTTTTATTTTTTAAAACCTGCGATAATTTTTCCTTAAGAACTTCGGGCTGTGTAAAATCTACAACCAAAAAATCGTGATTCTGATCTTCCGGTGTGGGCAATTCCTTTAATGTTTGTTTTAATTTTTCTTCATTTCTTGCCAAAAGTGTTACCGTCGCACCTTGAGAAGCAAGTTGATGTGCAATGGCTTTTCCAATACCGGCAGTGCTTCCGCCGACCAATGCATTTTTTTTTGTTAAGTTTAGGTTCATTTTTTTTTAACTTTTCAATTTCATTTCGGACAAAATAATAAAAAATCTCGATGAATTTATCTTAAATAAAAAATATGTTTTAGTTTAAGGAATCAATTATGTCCAAAACGTTTTTCTTCAATGA
>CAZWVT010000056.1:9851-11339 GCA_964636665.1 uncultured Flavobacteriaceae bacterium | reverse complement strand
GCGTGCTCCAAGGGTTGCCATTGGTTTCCTTTACCGCCTTTCGGTAAATGTTCTGGATGCTCTTGGCGGAATATTGACCGCCGTCCTGCCCTTCAAAAAGCCAATACGCCGGACGGTGCTCTTTATAATAATCGCGCAAAAGTTCCAAAAGAATATTGCTCAGCATAGTATGCCGATCCTTTTTGCCCTTGCTGTCCTTGATAAAAATATAGCCATCATCACTGCGGATGTCCTTAACCCGCAATCGAATCACTTCGCCAATGCGCAAACCGGCGGCATAGATGGTATGGAGAATAGCCCTGTGCTTGATGTTCTTTGGGTGGTTTAGCAAAAGCCGTACTTCCTCCACACTCAAGACATTGGGAAGATCCTTGCTCTTTTTGGGTCGGGTTATAGTGTAATACTCTCGAGGCATGCCCAACGTATGTTCATAATAACACTTGATGGCGTTGATAAGCAAGTTCTGTTTCTGCTCGCTGATGCCGTATTTGGTAATCAGTTTAAAGACAAAACCCTCAATCTGTTCCTTGGTAATGGTTTTATACTCTTCTTTTTCAAAAAAACTAAGAAACTGCCCCAAGGCATATTGATAACTGCGAATGGTGGAATTGCTAAATCCCTTCAAAACCATTTTTTGATGGTTTCGGTCCAGTTCGAGCTGTATTTTATCTGAAAAAACCACTTTCGGTATTTTTGGCGTAGGCCTTAGATTCTCAATTTTCAGCAAGTTCCCAAAAACTTTTTTTGCCAGCGATATGTTGGTAGGTGTATTGCTGATGCTCCACAGTTTCTGGTTCGGATGGTAAAAAGTACTGTTCAGTTTCTTAAAAGCCTCGCGTTCTTCCTTGAGCGGGTAAGGAATAAAAAACTTCACACGCCCGGCATTTGCGGGAGGCCGGTACATAATAACGTGCTTGTTGTCTCGTGGTTCCATGGCTGTGTAAGTTCGATTCAATCCCAAAACTAAGGAGAAAAACAGACTATTGGATGGTCGTAGCCGACAGCAAACGTATATAAACGCTTATAACCGTTAAGAACGGATAACTTATATTTGTTTTAAAACCAGATGCGTAATGGAACGGAAATGTAAAGTGTGCGAAAAAACCCTTAGGGGCAGAAGTGATATGATCTTCTGTTCCGTGGGGTGCAAAAACCACTATCACAAACACGTGCGCTATGCCGCTAAAACGGCGGCAATTGAAATAAACGGGTTTCTCAAACGAAACTATTCCATTTTATACGAATTGCTGGGCACTAAAAAAACCCAAATAAAAGTATATCGCAATGTGCTGGAACGCAAAAAGTTCCGGTTTAAATACCATACTCATACTTACATTAATTCACAAAACAAGACCTTCCATTATGTTTATGACCTAGCGTGGATGGAATTTTCAGATGATGAGGTTCTTATTGTGCGCAAGAAGTAGGGAGTTGGAAGTTGGGAGTTGGAAACACGAAGTGGGATGATAAAAAAGTCATTTAAAAAAA
>CAZWVT010000056.1:0-9751 GCA_964636665.1 uncultured Flavobacteriaceae bacterium | reverse complement strand
GGAAGTTGGGAGTTGGAAACACGAAGTGGGATGATAAAAAAGTCATTTAAAAAAAAACACGAGTATTTAAAAAATTATCTAAATGTGAGATTTAATCAAGTCATACATCCTATGTCTTAAAACGAAATGGTCATAAATCTAATTTACACACAACGAATTAAAATTAATAAATCTTTGCTCAAGCATTTGATAATCAAAAGAAAAAATGTATCTTTGCACCCCTTTTGGCAGCGAATCAGAAACAAGAGGAATCTATCATAAAAAATAATAATCGCTTCTGCGGGATGGCTGCTGGAAATTCTGTAACAACGTAGAATACAAATCAATTGATTTCGAAAACAATACAAAATAAGAAATCAATTTTTATTAACAAATGGCTGAAAAAGCAAAAAACGAAACTACAGCTGAAGAAACGGCTGTAAATCAAGCAGAGCAAACAGAAAATCAAGTAACTGCTGAAGAAACTACACAAAAAGAAGCAGAAAACACAAAACCTGCTGCTGAAGTTCCTTTGAAAGAAAGAGACCCTGAAAAATTCTTAGAAGAATTTAACTGGCACAACTACGAAGAAGGAATCGACTTAATCGATGACAAAAAGCTGGAAGAATTCGAAAGACTGGTCAAAGAAAATTTTGTTGACACTCTTGATAACGAAGTCGTGGAAGGTACTGTGGTTCACATGACCGAGCGCGATGCAATTATCGATATCAATGCAAAGAGTGAAGGTGTTATTTCTTTAAACGAATTTCGTTACAATCCTGATTTAAAAGTAGGAGACAAGGTTGAAGTATTGATTGATGTTCGTGAAGACAGCACCGGTCAATTAATTTTAAGTCACAGAAAAGCACGAGTCATAAAAGCGTGGGATCGTGTAAATGAAGCTCACGACAAAGGTACTATCGTAAACGGATATGTAAAATGTCGTACCAAAGGAGGGATGATTGTTGACGTTTTCGGAATCGAAGCTTTCTTGCCGGGCTCGCAGATTGATGTGAAACCCATCCGCGATTACGACATGTACGTTGGGAAAACAATGGAATTTAAAGTGGTGAAAATCAATCACGAATTCAAAAACGTTGTCGTATCTCATAAAGCGCTTATCGAAGCTGATATTGAAGAGCAGAAAAAAGAAATCATCGGTCAACTTGAAAAAGGTCAAGTTCTTGAAGGAATCGTTAAGAACATCACTTCTTACGGAGTCTTTGTGGATCTTGGAGGTGTTGACGGACTTATCCATATTACCGACCTTTCTTGGTCCAGAATCAATCATCCGAACGAAATCGTTGAATTGGATGAGAAATTAAATGTGGTTATTCTTGATTTTGATGAAGATAAAACACGTATCCAATTAGGTCTTAAGCAATTGAGTCCGCATCCTTGGGAAGCACTTGGAGACAAACTTCAAGTTGGCGATAAAGTTAAAGGAAAAGTTGTCGTTATCGCAGATTACGGAGCTTTCGTAGAAGTTGCAGACGGCGTAGAAGGACTTATCCACGTGAGTGAAATGTCTTGGAGTACTCATTTGAGAAGTGCGCAAGATTTCGTAAATGTTGGTGATGAAGTAGAAGCAGTAGTCTTGACGCTTGACAAAGACGAGCGTAAAATGAGTCTTGGTATCAAACAATTGACTCCGGATCCGTGGACAGACATTACAGCAAAATATCCTGTAGGTTCACCTCATAAAGGAACCGTACGTAATTTTACCAACTTTGGTGTATTCGTTGAACTTGAAGAAGGAATCGACGGACTTATTTACATCAGCGATCTTTCTTGGACTAAGAAAATCAAGCACCCAAGTGAATTTACAAATATCGGTGAAGAATTGGATGTGGTAGTTCTCGAATTGGATGTTGAAGGACGTAAGTTGAGTCTTGGTCACAAACAAACGACCGAAAATCCGTGGGATAAATACGAAACGGAATTTGCTGTCGGAACAAAACACACTGCTGTTTTGGGAGATGTTACCGATAAAGGTGCAACCATTAAATTCAATGAGGATATCGTAGCTTTTGTTCCGAATCGCCATCTTGAAAAAGAAGACGGTTCGATGTTGAAAAAAGGAGATGAAGCCGAATTCCAAATCATTGAGTTTAGCAAAGAATTCAAAAAAGTTGTTGCTTCACATATGTCGATTCACCGTGAGGAAGAAGCGAAAATCGTTAAAGAAGCTGTGAAAAAACAAGAAGCTGCCGAAGCTGAAGCAAAACCAACACTTGGTGATGCAAATGCTAAGTTGCAAGAACTTAAAGACAGAATGGAAGGCGGCAAATAAAAAACCGACAACCGTTTATTAAATAAACAAGCCCTTTTCAGCAGTGAAGTTGAAAGGGGCTTTTTTGTATTTATTTGCAAAATAAAACTTCAACCGTTTTTTTGTTTTCTGTTTTCAAAGATAAAAGTGTATTTTTGATTTTTAAATTTATCCTACAATCCTATGAGCCGAAAAGTGTTATTGAACGCAAAAGAAATCCACATTGCGCTTCATCGTTTGGCTTGTCAATTAATAGAAAACCATCAAGATTTTTCTGAAACTGTTCTTATCGGATTACAACCGAGAGGGATTTATCTGGCAGAAAGATTAAAAGAATTATTAACCACAGACTACGAGGTAAAAAACATTCAGTTGGGATATCTTGATATTACTTTTTTTCGCGATGATTTCCGCAGGTCGGACAAGCCTTTAGAAGCCAATAAAACCAAAATCGACTTCTTGGTAGAAAATAAAAAAGTTGTTTTAATTGATGACGTTTTATTTACCGGACGAAGTATCAGGTCTGCACTAACGGCAATTCAATCTTTCGGAAGACCGTCTGAAATTGAATTGCTAACGCTTATCGATCGTCGTTTTAGTCGTCATTTGCCAATTCAACCTGATTACAGAGGAAGACAAGTGGACGCGATAAATGGAGAAAAAGTCAAAGTTTGTTGGAAGGAAAATGAAGGCGAAGATGTCATTTATCTGATTAAAAATTAAAAAGAATGGAATTAAGTGTCAATCACTTATTGGGAATTAAATATATAAATGAAGATGATATTCAATTGATTTTCAGTACGGCAGATCAATTTAAAGAGGTCATCAACCGACCGATTAAAAAAGTACCGTCGCTAAGAGACATTACCATTGCCAATTTATTTTTTGAAAACAGCACCCGTACCAAACTTTCCTTTGAACTCGCCGAAAAACGGCTTTCTGCGGATGTGATAAACTTTTCATCTTCAGGTTCGTCAGTTTCAAAAGGCGAAACGCTCATAGATACCGTAAATAACATTCTTTCAATGAAAGTGGATATGGTTGTAATGCGACATTCGAGCGCAGGTGCCGGAATATTTCTTTCAAGACACGTCAATGCGAGTATCGTCAATGCCGGAGATGGCGCTCACGAACATCCTACGCAAGCATTGTTGGATTGTTATTCAATTCGTGAAAAACTCGGAGATGTCGCCGGAAAGAAAGTTGTTATCGTTGGAGATGTTCTGCATTCGCGCGTGGCTTTATCCAATATTTTCGCACTTCAAAAATTGGGAGCAGAAGTAAAAGTTTGCGGTCCGAAAACTTTAATTCCCAAATACATTGACAAACTGAATGTCGGCGTTGAAGAAAATCTTATAAAAGCGTTGCAATGGTGCGATGTGGCTAATATGTTGCGCGTACAACACGAACGAATGGACAACAGTTATTTTCCTTCAACTCGGGAATATGTGCAACAATTCGGCCTCAATAAAAAGATTTTAGATTCCTTAGACAAGGAAATTGTGGTAATGCATCCCGGACCGATTAACAGGGGAGTGGAAATAACTTCAGATGTGGCCGACAGCAAACAATCTATCATCTTAAATCAGGTTGAAAACGGTGTGGCTATCCGAATGGCGGTTATTTATTTGTTAGCATCAAAATTAAAACATCATGAAAATCACTAATTTTTCAAACTATGTGGTTCTTGAGGATGAAAAATCCAACATCAAAGAATTTGCATCATTTCTGGAAAATCAAATAAAAAACAACTATCAAGGTCAAAATGTGGTTGTGAATTTACTTCAATACGAATCGTTTGAACTCAATGATTTGTTATTGTTTTTAAAGGTTTCTAACCAACACAGAAAAAATAAAAACTCTTTCGTTCTTGTAAATAATAACATTGATATTGATGAAATTCCCGCAGAGCTTGTGGTTGTTCCGACATTGCAAGAAGCCGGAGACATCATTGAAATGGAAGAGATTGAACGCGATTTAGGTTTTTAAAATCTGTTGACGTCAACTGAATTCAAAATAATTCACAGCAATTTAACTTGTTTTAATCCGATTGTTATTAACTTGAATGCTGTTGAAAAATAGGCATAAAGAAACCATAATTGCACTATAAACAAGGGGTTTGCAATTTATTTTATCGCCTCGAAATAATACTTTTTATGATTCTAACCATTCTCGGAAGTCATTCAGCAACTCCACTGCCATCTGCCCATCCAACCGCTCAAATATTGGAAATGAAAGGACATATTTTTCTGATTGATTGTGGAGAAGGAACGCAAATGCAACTGAGAAAATACCGAATCAAATTTTCGAGAATCAAACATATTTTTATTTCGCACCTTCACGGCGATCATTTTTTTGGACTGCCCGGACTCATTACCACATTTATGTTGATGGGAAGGGAATCGGAAGTTCATATTTACGGTCCGAAAGGAATAAAAAACGCCATTCTCACTTTTTTGAAAGTAGGAAAAGTTTATACCAATTATCCGCTTTATTTTCACGAGCAGGAAGCAACCACTCCCAAAATGATTTTTGAAGATGAAAAAGTAAGTGTGGAAACCATTCCTTTAGATCACCGGATTTATACCAACGGCTATTTGTTTAAAGAAAAACCAAACGACAGAAAATTAAATGAGGAAGCCGCACGTGCAGCCAATATTGACTTGACCTATTACAATAAAATAAAAAAAGGAGAAGATGTCGTAAATCGCGATGGATTCCTCATCAGAAATGAAACAATTACTTTCGATCCGCCACCTCCTAAATCTTATGCTTTTTGCAGCGATACGGTTTATAAACCTGAAATTGCAGAACAAATTCGAAATGCCACGGTATTGTATCACGAATCCACTTTTCTGGAAGATAAAAAAGAACTTGCCGAAAAAACAATGCACAGTACGGCAAAACAAGCTGCATTAATTGCCAAATCCGCAGAAGTTGATACTTTAATCTTGGGACATTATTCAGCGCGATACGGAGATTTGAATTTATTTAAAAAAGAAGCAGAAACAGTTTTCCCGAATGTATTTTTGGCAGAAGACGGGAAACGTTTTGAGTTCTGATTGTTTATTTGAAAATTAATTGAAAATTTATTATGCGAAAAGATTTAAGCGATTTCAGAAAATCTTATGAAAAAGGAGCATTGGACGAAGATAAGATAGCATCAAATCCGATGCAGCAATTTCATAAATGGTTTCACGAAGTATTAGAAGTCGGAGGGGTGGAAGAAGCCAATGCAATGACGATTTCTACCAAAGGGTTGGATGGTTTTCCCAAAGGCAGGGTGGTTTTACTTAAAAAATTTGATGAAAACGGATTTTATTTTTACACCAATTATAAAAGTGAAAAAGGCCGTGCGATTGAAGCTGATAATAGAATTTGTATCTCTTTCTTTTGGCCCAATTTGGAACGTCAAGTAATCATTAAAGGGAGAGCGAAGAAAACCTCGATTGAAAATTCCAATGATTATTTTCAAATCCGTCCGCGAGGAAGTCAATTGGGAGCTGCTGCATCTCCACAAAGTGAAATTATATCGAAAAAAACGCTGATTGACAATTTAAAACATCTTGAAAAAAAGTTTGAAAATCAAGAAGTCCCACGACCGGAACATTGGGGAGGCTACTGCGTCAAACCCATTTCCATTGAATTTTGGCAAGGTCGTGAAAACCGCCTCCACGATAGAATCCGCTACACTTTGGAACATTCCGAATGGAAAATTGAACGGCTTGCACCTTAATTTTATTTATTCATAACGGATACAAACGTTTTTCTGTTCCGTAAAAAATTTGAGTGCTTCAAAACCACCTTCACGTCCGATTCCGCTGTTTTTCATACCACCGAAAGGCGTTCTTAAATCCCGATTTAACCACGTATTAACCCAAACGATTCCTGCTTCTAAAGCTTTTGACATTCGAAGGGAACGATCAATATTTGAAGTCCATAAGGTTGCAGATAAACCATAAACCACGGAATTCGCCATTTTAATGACTTCTTTTTCAGTTTCAAATGGAATCAGCGTAACTACCGGTCCAAAAATCTCTTCTTGATTTACACGGCAATACGCATCGTGAAGTTCGATGACGGTAGGTTCTAAATAATATCCATCTTCATAACCCTCGGGATGTACGACTTTTCCACCGGCAAGTATTTTTCCTCCTTCTTCTTGGGCAAGTTTAATGTAACTCTGAACTTTTTCCAAATGTGATTTAGACACCAACGCTCCGATATCCGTATCTTTATCAAAAGGATTTCCGATTTTAAGTGCTTTTGTTTTGGTTATAAAATCTGTTTTAAATTTTTCAAAAATAGAATTTTCAATAAAAATCCGACTTCCGCAAAGACAAATCTGCCCTTGGTTTGAAAAGGAGGACTTTACAGTAACGGCGAGCATTTTATCATAATTGCAATCGGCAAAAATGATATTCGGATTTTTTCCGCCTAATTCCAACGACAATTTTTTAAACATTGGTGCTGCGGTACGAGCGATATGTTCGCCGGTTTTGGTTCCTCCCGTAAACGAAATGGCTTTGATTTTCGGGTGACTTACAATGGCTTCTCCGGCTTTAGGCCCAAGCCCGTGAACAATGTTTAAAACACCCGGAGGCAATCCGGCTTTATTGCAGATATCACCCAATAAAGAAGCTGTCATCGGCGTGATTTCACTGGGTTTTGCCACCACTGTATTTCCGGCAGCCAAGGCAGGAGCTATTTTCCAACTGAACAAATACAAAGGCAGGTTCCAAGGAGAAATACAACCCACGACGCCCAAAGGTTCGCGTAAGGTAAAATTGATGGTCTGCAATCCTGTAGCTTCATGAGCTTCACTTGCAAATTGGGTAATGGCATTTCCGTAAAATCTAAAATTTGCCGAAGCGCGGGGAATATCGACAAGATTGGAAAGCGACAACGGTTTCCCGTTATCGCGACTTTCTGCCTCAGCCAAAACCTGCTGATTCTCCTCGATTAAGTCGGCAATTTTAATAAGAATTCTACTTCTCTTTTCAATGGGTGTTTCCGACCAGGGATAGCATGCTTTTTGTGCTGCTTCATAAGCATTTGCTACATCTTTTTCATCAGAATCGGCAATGTGGGAATAGACATTTCCGCTCATCGGTTCGTAATTGTCAATCCATTTGCCGGAAATAGCATCGACATAATTACCATTGATAAAATTGCGAATTTTTATGGGAGCACTCATTTTGGATTATTTTTTTAAAGGAAAGTAAGCAATTGCCTTAATCTCAACAACTAAATGCGGATGTGGCAATTGATGTACGGCAACAGTAGTTCGTGTCGGACCGGTTTCTTTGTTAAAATATTCGGCGTAAACTTCATTGTAACCTGCAAAATCATTCATATTTACCAAAAAACTGGTAATATCAATCACATCGGCAAGGGTTGCACCTTCAGCAGCTAAATAATCTTTGATGTTTTCAATAACTGCACGGGTTTGCTCACGAATATCCAATCGATAAGTATCCATGCCGTCAATTTTATAAACACCTGCAAAAGTATTGTCCGGCAATCGCGAACTGGCTCCGCTGACATATATAAAATCTCCTGCTCGTTTGATGTGCGGATATGCACCGCGAGGAGTTGCTTTTCCTTCTATTAATTTGCTTTTATTTTCCATAATTATTTAAAAATCACTGTTTGTATAATGTAAATATCCGGGTTTATTTTCTTGCTCTAAAATCAATTTTGTTCGTTCTTTTACTTTTTGAAGGTTTTCTTCTAACGGTAAGGATTCGTCTAATTTATTTTCGTACAACAAGCTTAAAATCGCATTGTCCTGCGCTCTTCCCAATCGTTTCGCTTCGGAATAGGAGAGGTCTTCCCTAAAAGTTACCAAAGAATATTTGCTGAAATATTCAGTGGGAAATTCAGATTCAAAAGCAATTTCGAATTTTCGTTTGACCTGGAATATTGGTAATCCCGTATGCGCTTTCATTTCTTCAAAATTGTCTAAAGATAAGTCGCAAATAGCTTCGGCATTTTTGATGCGTTTTTCTTGAAATTCATCAAAAATTTCTTGCCAGATATTGTTTCCGGTTTTCATTCTTGATTCATATTTATCTAAAATTTCTGAAAACTCAGCCACATCTTCAAAACTTGAATTCATTCCTTGTGCATAAAACGGAACCATCGCATGAGCAGCATCGCCCATAATTAATACCTTTCCGGAATGATTCCAGGGTGAACATTTTATCGTTCCCAAATTACCAATGGGATTTTGAGAAAATTGTTCGGTTAGATTTGGAATCAACTTCAACACATCCGGAAATTCTTTTGAGAAAAATTTGTCAATCTTTTCATTGGAAGTCAATGTTTCAAAGGAATATGGCTTTCCTTTATGCGGTAAAAATAAAGTAACCGTAAAACTTCCATCGAGATTGGGCAATGCAATCAGCATATATTCCCCTCTTGGCCAGATGTGTAATGCATTTTTATAAATTTTATATTCGCTATTATCAGCTGCTAAAATTTCCAGTTCTTTATAACCGTGACTCAACCATTGATGAGAAATGCTAAAAAGAAAGTCAGGATTGTTAATCATTGAACTTCGAATCACCGAACCTGCGCCGTCGGTTCCAAAAATGACATCTGCTTGAAAAGTAACTTCTTCTTTTGATTCGAAATTCTCACAAACAACGGTGGTTTTTTCAAAATCGATGGATTTGCAGGCTTGATTAAAGTGAATTTCAACACCTTCTTTTTCGGCTGCGGTTAAAAGCACTTTGTTTAATCCGGGACGCGACACCGAGTTAATGTATTCGTTATTTCTACCGCTATATGGACTTAAAAAAGTTTTCCCCGAACTTTTTTCGTGAATCATTCTGCCGGTCATGGGAATCAACAGACTTTTTACGTCCTCTTCCATTCCTGCCATCTTTAGGGCTTTCATTCCGCGATTGCTCAAAGCTAAGTTGATTGAACGTCCTGCATCTAATACCGTAGTTCTTATATCAGGGCGTTTTTCGACTACCGTAACTTTAAATCCTTTTTGTGCCATCCGAAGCGCCAATAGACTTCCACAAAGTCCCGCTCCGACGATTAGTATGTTTTTCATAAAAAGCGTTATTTTTCGTCAACTATCTTTTTTAATATTTTGCAAAACCTATAAACATCTTCAAAACTGTTATAAAGTGGTGTAGGCGCAATGCGTATCACATCCGGTTCGCGCCAATCACTGATAACGCCTTTTTCCGTCAGTCGGTTGTGAAGTTTTCGGTTGGCATCTTTTACTTGAATTGAAAGTTGACAACCACGTTCATTGGGATTTTTGGGAGTGATGATACTGATTTTATCATTGTTGATGGAGTTTGCCAACTGCTCCAAATAGCCTGTAAGTTTTAAAGACTTTTCTCTTAGCGCATCCATACCGACTTCATGAAAAATATCCAAAGAAGCACGGACGGCTGCCATAGATAAAATAGGGGGATTGCTCAGTTGCCATCCTTCCGCTCCGGGAAGCATCTCAAAATCATCGCGCATCTGAAA
>CAZWVT010000055.1:0-11615 GCA_964636665.1 uncultured Flavobacteriaceae bacterium | reverse complement strand
AACTTATTTTATTGATTTTTCAATCAATTATATTTTTTGTCGTGTACTAAAAAAAATAAATTATTTTTGCTGAAACCGATTTTTATATGCTTGGAGCTATTCTTACAGGAGTTGTTTTTGCCCTTGTACTTGTCTTTTTCGGAAAGTTCTTAAAACAGCGTTTATCGATTTTATTTGCTGCCGTGCCCTTAGGTATTTTTCTGTATTTTTCACAATACATCAAACCGATTGCCAACGGTGATACTATTGTCCAAAGCGTTTCATGGCTGCCATCGTTCGGAATCAATCTCGATTTTACCTTAGACGGATTGTCCTTGATGTTTTCATTGCTAATCAGCGGCATCGGTTTTTTGGTTTTCCTCTATGCTTCCGAATATCTGAAAGGCCATAAGTACTTAGATCGTTTTTACGGCTATCTCGGTTTGTTTATGGCGGCAATGTTAGGCGTGGTTTTGTCAGACAATGTCATAACGCTTTTTCTTTTTTGGGAAATTACCAGCATCAGTTCTTTTTTCCTTATCGGTTTTAATAATGATGATAAAATATCCCGAAAAAATGCAATTATCGCCTTATCTGTAACAGGATTCGGCGGCGTGCTCTTTCTGGGATTCTCGATTATTTTAGGAAGTATCGCCGGAACATACAGCATCATAGAAATGTTGGGAGCCAAAGATATTATTGCACAAAGCGCATACTATATTCCGATTATATTTCTATTGTTCGGTGCTGCATTTACCAAGTCTGCACAATTTCCTTTTCATTTCTGGCTTCCGGGAGCGATGCGGGCGCCAACACCGGTCTCTACTTATCTGCATTCGGCAACGATGGTTAAAGCCGGTATTTATTTGCTAATGCGTTTTACGCCGGTTTTGGGCGGTCAAAATATTTGGCATTACACACTGATTATTTTCGGATCTGTCACAATGGTTTATGCCGCCATCCAAATCGTATCTAAAACAGATTTAAAAGCCATCCTTGCTTACTCTACTATTTCTGCTTTGGGCGTAATGGTTTTTCTCACCGGATTGGGAACTAACAAAGCCATTCTTGCAGCAAGCGTATTTATTTTAGTTCATGCGCTGTACAAGGCTACGCTGTTCTTAATCACGGGAATTATCGACCATAAAACACATACGCGGGACATCAGAAAACTGGCCGGATTAAATAAAGTATTAATGCCTATTGCCATCATTGGTTTTCTCGCGGCTTTATCCAATGGAGGCGTGCCTCCGACATTTGGATTTCTTGGAAAAGATTTAATCTATGAAGCAGCATTGGAAGCTGAAAAATGGAATTGGATTCTTACGGGTCTTGCGGTATTCACCAATATTCTACTGTTTTACTCCGGTTTTCAAGTGGGCGTTAAACCGTTTATAGGAAAGTTACCGACAGAATACGAAAAAATTACCATGCCAAAACCCCAATTGTGGATTCCGCCGGCAATTTTAGCTTTGTTGAGTATCATTATCGGAATTTTCCCTTTATTGATTCAAAACAGTTTGGTTGTACCGACTCTTACAGCTTTGCAAGTAGCAGAAGATGCCCTTCACCTAAAATTATGGCACGGATTTAATTTAGTGCTTGGATTGAGTATGTTCACCATCCTCATCGGATTGTTGATTTATTTCAGAATGAAACCTTCCGATAAAAGAATTGCCTTTTTTGAAAGATGCGAAACTTTTTCTCCTAAAACAGTAGTCTTAAAAGGCGGATTCATTTTTGAAAAGTTATCATTAAAGTGGACAAATTTCTTTCAAAACGGATACCTGCGGAATTATATCAATACTATTTTACTTTTTGTTGTTTTCTTGCTGGGCTTTTTATTGATTTCCCACATTCAGTTAAAAGTGAATTTCGAGGAGATGACTGCCATCACCTTTCCGGAATTGGCAACTTTGATTATTCTAATTATCAGTGTGCTTTTTGCTGTTATCACACAATCTCGATTGGCAGCCGTTGCCGCATTGGGAATCGTAGGATTGTCTATCAGTCTTATCTTTTTATTTTACAGCGCACCGGATTTGGCGATGACACAATTCTCCATAGACACGCTTACGATGATTCTCTTCGTACTGGTATTGTATCGTTTGCCGAAATATCTCAACTTGACCAATCCAAGAAATCGGATTAAAGACATTGTAATAGCAACCACTTTCGGAACTTTAATTGCCTTATTGGCGCTGGAAGTATGGCAAGTGACCAACACCAATGAAATCAGTCAATTTTATGCGGAAAATGCCTATACTATGGCGAAAGGAAAAAACGTAGTAAACGTAATTCTCGTTGATTTCAGAGGGATTGATACGCTTATGGAATCAGTGGTGCTGACCATTGCTGCTCTTGGCGTTTATTCATTATTAAAATTAAGATTACATCAAAAAGATTAACCTATGAACACCATAGTATTACGTACTGCATCCAATTATTTACTGCCGCTATTGCTGTTATTTTCGATTTTTATTCTTTTGCGCGGACACAACCTGCCCGGCGGTGGATTTATTGGCGGATTGATTGCTGCAATTGCTTTTGTGTTACACGCTTTTGCCAATGGACTAAACAGAACAAAAAAATTATTAAAAATACACCCTGGATTTATAATGCCTTTCGGATTGGGAATCTCTTTGTTGAGCGCAATTGTTCCATTATTAAGCAACAAACCTTTTATGACGGGAATTTGGGAATCCGAACCCATTCCGGTAATCGGACATATTGGATCCACTCTATTTTTTGACTTAGGAATTTATTTTACCGTACTCGGAGTTACTTTAACCATTATATTCACCATATCAGAAGCTACATAAATTATGGAATTGATACTTGCAATCGTAGTTGGACTTTTATATGCCTCGGGGATTTATATGATGCTCAGACGAAGTCTTGTAAAACTTATTATCGGATTGATATTGTTGGGCAACGGTGCCAATCTGTTGATTTTTTTATTGGGCGGCATAACCAAAGGATCGCCGGCAATCATTTCTCCCGACAATACGATGTTGACAGAAATTTATGCCGACCCCATTCCACAAGCATTGATATTAACGGCTATCGTAATTAGTTTTGGACTACAAGCATTTGCCATTGTGCTGATTAAAAGAGCTTATTTGGTGGCGAAAACCGATGACTTGTATCAAATGAATTCAACAGATGTTTACTCATGAATGACATTATTTTATTTCCGATTATAAACCAACTGTTTTTTGCAGTCATCACACTTTTTTTGTGGAGACAAAATCGTTGGCAAAAAGCAATTAGCGTTGTTGGAAACCTCATCGGTTTTATTATTGCCGTCGTATTTTTTATCACCATCTGGGATGAAGGCATTTTAACCTACAATGCCGGAAACTGGCCGGCACCGTTGGGAATTACATTTGTGGGTGATATGTTGGCTGCCACCTTGGTTTTATTAACCTCTATTTGCGGAATTGCCGTTTCTATGTATTCCGCAGGAAGCATGGATCGCGACAGGCTAAGTTTTGGATATTATCCCATATTTCATTTTTTATTATTAGGTTTAAATGGTGCTTTCCTTACCGGAGATGTTTTTAATCTTTACGTATGGTTTGAAATGATTATCATCAGCTCTTTTGTGATGATTACTTTGGGAGGCGAGAAAAGACAATTGGAAGGAGCAATAAAATATTTTACTTTAAATGTTTTTGCTTCAGTAATATTTTTAACTGCTATTGCGGTGTTGTATGGACTGACGGGATCGCTCAATATGGCAGATTTATCCATAAAAATTTCTCAGTTAGAAAACCAAGGATTGGTTGAAATAACCGGACTCCTGTTTTTGATAGGTTTTGGTATTAAAGCCGCCGTTTTCCCTATGTATTTTTGGTTGCCTGCTTCCTATCACACGCCGCCTGCAGCTATTTCCGCTATCTTTGGTGGATTGTTAACCAAGTTGGGCGTTTATGCATTGATTAGAACCTTTACGCTGATTTTCTTCGATATCGAATTTTTAAATACGGTAATTTTGGTTTTAGGAGGTCTCACTATATTTAGTGGTGCTTTGGGAGCTTTAATCCAAAATAACATTACCAAAATGTTTTCTTATCTTATTATCTGTCACATCGGATATATGATAATCGGACTCGGCCTCCATACAGAATTGGCAATTGCCGGAGTCATATTTTACCTGATACACGACATCATTGTCAAATCCAATGTGTTTATGATTAGCGGACTGATTTATAAATTGAAAGGAACATACAGCATACGCGATTTGGGCGGCATGTATGCAAAACATCCCATCCTGTCGTTGGTTATGGCAATTTCATTTTTTTCGTTGGTAGGAATTCCGCCACTATCAGGCTTTTGGCCTAAAATTGCTTTTATTTCCGAAAGCTTGAACACCAAATATGGCGGTTGGTTAATAGCCGCTGTTCTTTTCGGAACGTTTATGACTTTGTTCATCATTGCGAGAATGTGGGCACAAGTTTTTTGGAAATCTCGACCCGAAATAAAAAAAAGAGAATCTTTTTTGTATTTTAAAGACCTAAGACTGCTTCATAAAGTAGAAATGATTGTCCCGATTGTTGTTTTGACAATAATCTCACTGATGATAGGATTTGGAGCAGAAAAAGTACAACAATTGGCACTGATAGTCAGTGACCAATTAATTAACAAGCAGCAATATATAGATGCTGTATTAGGAAACTAAATTGAACAGATTATGAAAAGTTCCATATTTCTCAGCAATGTTTTACTGATGCTGATGTGGGTGATTCTTACGGGAGACTCCACCTTTTCCAATTTCACTTTTGGATTTTTATTGAGCTTTATAATTCTTAGAATCATTACCATCAATCGTGAAGAGACCAAATATTTCCGGTTGGTTCCCAGAATTATTGCATTTATCTTATTTTTTATTTACGAATTGGTTCTTGCAAATTTGCAAGCGGCATATTTTGTTATTGTTTCTCAC
Organism: uncultured Flavobacteriaceae bacterium; assembly: GCA_964636665.1. Lineage (GTDB taxonomy): Bacteria > Bacteroidota > Bacteroidia > Flavobacteriales > Flavobacteriaceae > JAAYLC01. The sequence goes on along the minus strand of CAZWVT010000055.1, from coordinate 6,688 downwards.
AAAAATCTGAAACCCGGAATTGTCGGCGTTCCTTTGGATGCAAAATCCGATATCGAAATTACTTTTCTTACCAATTTGGTTTCGCTTACGCCGGGAACTTTGAGCATTGACGTTTCCAACGATCGTAAAGTGTTGTATGTGTATTCTATGCACATCAAAGACAGAGACAGGTTTATAAAAAATATTAAAAATGGATTTGAAAAACGAATTTTGAAAATTACGCGATGACTTTAAATTTTTATTTTACATATATATTATTGCCCATATTGGTAGTTTCGGTCATCCTGATTTTCTTCCGATTTTTAAAAGGACCGAGCATTGCCGACAGGGTTATTGCAATCGATTTACTGGTAACAAGTTCTATTGGGATTATTGCTTTCGTCAGTATTATTTCCCACCAACCGACATTTCTCGATATTACAATGATTATTGCACTTATCGGGTTTTTAAGCATCGTTGCTTTTTCATATTATTTAGAAAAAAGAAATAAAAATGATTGATATAATAATTGCTTTTTTAGGCACAATCGGTGTCTTGTTCATCTTTCTGGCAGCGGTCGGATTTATACGCATGCCCGATACTTATCTCAGAATGTGTGTAACCACCAAAGCTTCGACATTAGGTTCGGGACTTATCTTGTTGTCGGCTGCTGTATTTTTTGGAGAAAGCGGCGTGATTTCGCGTGTTATCGCCATTATCCTGTTTTTATTTTTAACGGTTCCGGTAGGAGCGCATCTCATCGCCAGAGTTTCTTATTTTATCGGAGTCAAATTATGGAAAGGAACTGTTATGGACGAATTAAAAGGAAAATACGACAAACAGTCTCACGAGCTTCACAGTGATACCAAAGCGCAAGAATAAAACGGAAAAAACATAGAATTTATTCGTTATCTCTATTTGCACTCTGAAAGATATACACCTCAGTAGCTCCGCGTCCGTATTTTTGATAATCCGCATCATAATATGCAAGGTTATCGTAACGTCTGAAAAGAGATTCTAAAGAAGCACGAAGTACACCTTCTCCGATTCCATGTATAAAAACAATTCGCTGAATCCGATTGTCAATGGCGTATTCCAATTTGTTTTGGGCGGTATCGATTTGAATGTTAAGCATATCGTGATTCTCCATAAACTTGGTACTTTTAACCAGTTGCCCGATATGCAAATCTACTTCCATTGGAGGCGGCTGATTTTTCTTTTTCGGTCGAATTTTCTTTTGTTGCTTTTTAAAATCTCCTTTGTCTAAAATCACCTTGTCAAAATTCATCTGACTCATTTCATAATTTGAAATTTTAGAATCAATTATTAGAAGTTCCTTTTTTTTGAAATCCATAATAAATCCGTCTTCAGTTTCAATAGTAACAATATCATTTTTTATCTGAACTATATGACCTTTTATATCTTCATCTAATACAACTACATGCGAACCAATTTTCATGTTTTCTTGATAATTTAAACAAAAAACCTCAAATATATGACTATAATTAATGAATTTGAAAAAACACAATACAGTTTATAAAAAAATTTACGATGTATTAGATATTTACTTTATATTTAGTAATTTTGCAGCTGATAAAGAAGGAAAACATTTCCCCACGATGTTTTTAAATAGCATCTATTATGAAAAACAGTTTAATTTTAATTCCGTTACTCTTCTCTCCTTTTGTTATTTATTCACAGCTTTCTGTGAAGCCTGCGGGTTCTTCTGATACATATATATATGTAAAAGATGAGCTGTTGTTTATAAAAAAAGATATTCACTTAGAGGCGAATATTACACCTTTTACAAATGCCAGTATTTATTTGAGAGATGAAGGTCAATTAATTCAAGATGGAACTACTTCTGATAATTCAGGAAGTGGTTTTCTTTCTGTAATTCAAACTACAAATCCAACGAATGCCTACGCCTATTATTATTGGGGAGCCATGGTTGGGAATCCTTCATTGGCAGGCGGTACTCCCGGAAACAAAAATTTTGGGCTTGGAAATATTTACGAACCGTTGGACGGTTCGCTTGGAATTACAGCACGACAAGTTGCAACCACCACAAGCAGAGAAGGAATTATAAGTCCGTTGACGATATCCACACGTTGGATTTATCATCATATGAATCCCGGAACAGAGGCTGCCGGAGCTTATACGCGTATGAATGCAAATTACTCGCTTCAACCCGGTTTTGGGTTTACTATGAAAGGAGTTGGCATTCCTGCGTCAGGAATGGGACACGAACAGATGTATGAATTTCGCGGCCGGCCGCACAATGGTGATTTTGAAATTCCTGTACTTTCTCAAAATTCAAACGGAGAAGTGATGATGACATTGGGAGGAAATCCATATCCGTCTGTATTGGATTTAAACAGAGTATGGTTTGACCCCGACAATTCAGGGAAAATCCAACAAATTCTTTTTTACGATGAAGACCGAAGCGCTATGAATCACACCTATTCAGGAAAACCTTTTGGTTATGGTATATGGACAGCAGGTTCTGCCAATCCGGATGGACTTCCGGGAGACGTTGGTTACAATGAAGGATTTTACGTAGCTGCACCTTTCTTTATCTACAACCAAAGCGGTTCTACAACCGGTGGCGGTGTTGGCACAGGAAGTTCCAGAACACCGCGTATGGCAGCTATCGGTCAAGGATTTATGTTGGTTGGAACAGTTCAAGGAACCACACCAGATTATATTACAATCAAAAATTCACACCGCCGCTTTGTAAGAGACAATTCTATTGTATTCTATAAAGGAGTAAATATTGGAAATACTGAATTAAGTGAAGAAAAAAGCAACAACAAAACTCCAAAAATTGCAACTTTCTCAGAGTTTAATCGCACTCCACAGACACGCTTATATGTAACTTTTGACGATTCCGTCACACGTGATTTACTTTTGGTATTTTCCAATGAAGCAAGTGATGGATTTGATGTTGGAATTGACGCAGTAAATCCATTTCAAATGGCAAAAGATGCCGGTTTTCCCATTATGGACAATCAAGGACGAAACATTCCACATCTCATCAACGGCACCAATTTTGGACCCGGGAAAAAAATCCCGATTTCATTTACATTAAACAAAGCTGGTCGCGTGATGATTAAAGTTGCAGAAGAAATCAATGCGCCTTATTCAGAAATGTACCTTTACGATGCTTTAAACCAAACTTACAAACAACTAAATTACAATCAAAGCAGAAGCGGAATTCCTATTAATTTAAGTGCCGGAAAACATGAAGACCGCTTTTACATCGTCTTTGAAAAAATTGATATCCTCCCTTGGAAACCAATCGTAAATGCCGAAGAATTTAAAAACAGCGTCCAAGTTTTTCAAAACAATCCGCAACAACAATTGGAAATCCGAAATCCAGAAGGATATGATATTAAAGCATTGTCAGCATTTGATATGACAGGCAAACAAGTGCTTCATAAAACAAACATAGGAGATCAAACATCCTATAGTTTTTATTCCGGAAACTTGAGCGCCGGAGTTTATATCGTGAAACTTCATACTTCTGATGATCAGATAATCGATTATAAAATGCTTGTTCACAATTAAAAAATATAGTTATGACAGGGTCTATTGAAAAATATATGATTCCCTGTGTCAATAAAAAAATATTTGGAATCGAATGCTTAGGCTGTGGTGCTCAACGTGCCACAGCTTTGTTTTTTTCAGGAGATTTTAAAGGCGCATTCTTTATGTATCCGGCATTTTATACAATCCTGCTCTTATTATTAGTAGTGCTTTTTTCTATGTTTCATAAATTTCGCTATTCAAGACAAATAAAAATGGGATTGATATTTTTAAATGTCATCATAATCGTAATAAGTTATTTTATAAAAATGAAAAATTTTATTTAAATCCAATATTTTTTAGTGTTATTTCATATATTGCTAACCATAACCTTACTTTTACTATGGAACATCCAAATTTTTTACAAGAAGAAAAACAACTTCTTCCCAATTCGACATTAATTTTAATCTTTGGAATCATTTCCGTCGTTCTGTGCTGTTGTTACGGAATCGGAATAATTTTCTCCATTGTTACACTTATCATGGCTCCAAAAGCCATCCGACTTTACCAAGAAAATCCGCATTTGTACAAAGGCTATCAAAGTGTAAAAATCGGACGAATACTTGCCATAATCGGAATAGTCCTAAATGTTATTTACATCGGATTTATGATTTATGTTTTTACTACTTACAGCTGGGAAGAAATTATGCTGATGAATGAAGAAACAATGCGACGCTACGGAATTGAATAAATTAAAAAACGGTATTAGATAAATTAAAAATCGAAAGATTTTCATTATCCATTATTCTTTAATTGAAAGTCTATTGAAATACATCAAAGCGAGTTCGTAACTTTCCAATCCGAAACCTACAATAACTCCTTTAGCAGCAGGAGCAATAAAACTTTTATGGCGAAAATCTTCGCGTGAAAAGGTATTGGAAATATGCACTTCGATTACCGGAATTTCTATTGCGCGAACCGCATCTGCAATACCGACGGAAGTATGTGTATAAGCAGCTGCATTGAGAATAACGCCATCATAATTTCGTTGAGATTCTTGGATTTTATCTATTAATTCACCTTCAATATTGGATTGAAAATACTGAATCTCCATCTGTTCAAAAGCAGAACGAAGCGAATTGAGATAGTTTTCAAAAGTGCTGTTGCCGTATATCTCCGTTTCTCTCGTTCCTAATAAATTTAAATTGGGACCATTGATAATAAGGATTTTCATAATCGTTGCTTTATCTTGTAAAGGTATATTCAAAAAATTCAACCTCAAAATTCAACAATACCAAACTTATTGCTTCCTGCTTAATATGATAACTACATTAAATTTATATTAAAACCCTCATAATATTAACTGTCAAGAGATTTGGTATATCCTTTTCTTCCCTACTTTTGTTGTAATTTAAATATACATTCTCATGAAAAACTTCAAATTTTTAGTAATAACCCTTTTAATTTTCTCTGTTACTTCCACTTTTGCTCAAGAAAAATATCTTTCAACTGCTGAAACACCTTCAGAAATAAAAACTTACGTTGAACAGCATTTTTCCCAAGAAAAACTAGTTTACGTAGAAAGCGAACGTAAACTTCTGTCCAAAAAGTACACAGCAAAACTTAACAATGGTGTTGAAATTGATTTTGACGACGATTTCCAACCCTATGAAATTGAAAGTGATAACGGACTTCCAAACAGTGTAATACCTAATTCTATTGTCCAGTACGTTTCAAAAAATTTTCCTTCTGAAAAAATCAAAGAATGGAAAAAAGAAAGAAACAAACAAAAAATTGAATTAATCAATGGAATTGATTTGGAATTTGACAAAAATGGAAATTTTATAAGAATAGATTAAATCCCGAATTTATAACATAAAATAAGCTTGAGAAAACTAAATCTCAAGCTTTTCAACTTAATTATTAACCCAATTTTTAAATTAATTCTTAATCACTTTAATGGTTTCTGTCAACGTACCCACACGAAGTTGAACAATATAAGTACCCGAAGATAAGTCAGCCCAATTAAATGCTTCTTCAGAATAATTTTTTTTGTGTTTAAGCAGACGTCCGCTCAGGTCGAAAATTTTAATATCAGCTATCGATTTATCGCTTTGTATAAAGAAATGCTCATTGGCCGGATTTGGATATATTTTAATAGTCGATTTTACAAAATCAGCTGTTCCTATAAGGATATTAACCGTGATAGCAAATAACGAGCTTTCACAAGTATCAACGGTTTGACTTACGTAATAAGTTTCTCCGTCTTCAAGCTCGGTAGTACTCGGCAATTCAATCGTACCGGCTGCATCTTCATACCACGTAAGCGTTCCTGTAGCAGTAACATCCAAATCATCTAGAGTTTCTCCTTCAATAAATTCTTGATTGGCATCACCTATAGGCGCATCGGGAATAGGATTCACAGTTACCACAACTTCTTCTCTATCGGAAGTACAGATATCGGCACTTCCAACTTCCACCGTCCAATTATAAAAAAAGTAATATACTGTGTCATTTGAATAAGAACCGTTAATTGTTCCTCCTACTACTGTTCCCACAGTATCAATAGGATAAGGAAATCCGGGATGTCCGGATGAAAATTCTCTGACCATTGCCGGTCCGGAAGCAGCTACCAAGTGATAGCGGTTTCCTGTAGTAACTTCAAACTCCAAAGGAACTTGAAATAGAACCGGATTTGATGAATTACCCGCAGGACAAGGAATGGTAGCGCTGTCTAAAACATTCCAGTTTTCATCTAACAACTGCATTTCCAAATTGCCCGGAGTTGCCGAGGTTAGATAAACATCGACAGAGATAATCTTAAAGTCTTCATCTGCATCAAAAGTCAAGCCCCAAGGTGCTGTACCAGTGTTAACAGTACTACCTGAATTGCCCGACGGCGCAACGCGTGCCCCTCCGGTTATTTGTTGTGGAGCGCCTCCCGTACCGTAATTTACTGCTTCTACCCAATAAGAAGTTGTTGCGTTTAAAACCGAAGTGGTATAAGACAATCCTGTATGAATGGGAGAAGTAGCTGTGGTCGAATCATACCAGTTTACTTCGTCGCCGTTAGAAGTTACAGTGATTGTTGCAGTTTCTCCTTCACAAATAGCATCAGGATTTGTCACAGATAATGTTGGGTCTGAACAGCAGCCTGGATTTAAATTTAGTCGTGTAAAAA
>CAZWVT010000054.1:8630-11999 GCA_964636665.1 uncultured Flavobacteriaceae bacterium | reverse complement strand
ATTACTTCTCAATTCGGATTCTGCAATCTACGGAATAAATATTTTTCGGCGTTCCGATTAACGGATTGATGTCCATTTCGGCAATTTCCGGGGCTGCTTGAACCAAAGCCGAAAGTCGCTGTACACTATCGATAAACAATTCTTCATCGGTTCCTTCTTTTCCGCGAATGCCTTTGAGAATGGGATAACCTCGGAGCGATTGAATCATTTTCTTGATTTCATCTTTTGACAAGGGATGCAATCCGGAAGAAACATCTTTTAAAACTTCAATAAAAATTCCTCCCAATCCGCAGAGAATCACATGCCCGAAACCGACTTCTTTGACAACGCCAACAAACAATTCGATTCCGGACAATTGCGGTTGTGCCATTACAGCAGTAGCAGACGGAATACTCATTAATTGATCAAAAATAACCGAAGCTTCTTCTGTAGTTGTAACATTCAAAATAACTCCTGAAGCATCTGATTTGTGTAATACGCCGACAGTTTTCATCACCATCGGAAAATCAATAGTTTCAATTTCTTTTAAAAACGTATTTTTATCCGAACTGATAATTTCGGGAACCCTTGGAATTCCTGCTGCATCCAATAAAATTTGGGTATCCTCGGCAGCTAAATAACCAGAAGTAACTTGGTCAATACATTTGCGTATGGAAACTGTATCTATTTTTGGCATTTCTGTATTTTCAGTTGCCGGTGGAGGCGTGTTGTAAACCTGAGAAAGTGAAGTTCCTAATACCACTTCATCGGGAAAATGAATATGCCCTTTTTCAAGAAAATTTTGTATTTCCTTTTCAGCATTTATTAAAGAAGGTAAAACCGGAAAAATAGGTTTTGAACATATTTCCAATTTGACGCTCAGTACATTATATACATTTTGTACATTAAAAAGTCCGGCGCTTCCAAAAACCACAATCATCGCATCAATATTGTCAAATTTGTGTTCGCAATAATCGATAATGATTCCGAGTTGTTCTGCGGTTCCGGTTGCCAAAAAATCAATCGGATTGGAAACGGACGAACCTGGATATAAAAAATTTTTAAGCTTATCTGCATCAAGTCCTTTAATTTCCGGAATTTTCAATCCGCCTTTTGAAAGTGCATCGGCAAGCATCACTGCCGAACCTCCGGCATGCGTAATAATGGCTATGTTTTTTCCTTGCAGTTTTTTGTAATTAAAAATGGAAGCCACACTCAATAATTGTTCCCGACTGCTGCAATAAACAATTCCCGATTTGTTGAAAAGCGCGCGTACCGTCATATCGCTATTGGCAATTGCACCCGTGTGCGAACTTGCTGCGCGACTTCCTTCATCGGTACTTCCGGCTTTGATGGCAGCGATTTTTGCGCCTTTATTAATTAGCGAACTCGTATGTTTTAAAAATCGTTTCGGATCGGAAATACTTTCAAGATAAAGCAATTTAATCAAAGAATCAGTTTCGGGATTAAAAGAAGCATCCATGTGTTCTAAGATGTCTTCCACAGTGGTTTGCGCTTCATTTCCTACCGAGAAAACATTGGCAAAACTAATTCCCAAAGGCATTCCGGCTTCCATAATAAAAACAGCGGTAGCACCCGAACTCGATATTAAATCGCATCCTTTTGAATTAAACGGAGGAATGGGAGCTGTAAAAACGCCTTTGTAATGCTCGGTAATAACGCCAATGCAATTAGGACCTATTAAAGTGCCGTTTACAGAATTTACGGTTTCCGCAATTTGTGATTCCCACGCTTTTCCTTTTTCTTCCGTCTCCCCAAATCCTGCGGAAATAATGATAAAACCTTTGGTGTTTTTTGTTTTTGCCAGAGTTTCGACAGTTTTTACACAGTGTTTTGCCGGAATGGCTAAAATTGCCAAATCAACTTTGGGCAGGGAAGAAACATCGGCGTAACTTTTTACGCCTTGAACTTTTTCTTCATTCGGATTAACGGCATACAGTTTTCCTTCAAAATTTCCTGCAATAATGTTGCGGAGCATGTTTCCGCCGGGTTTTCTAAAGTCATTGGAAGCACCTACCACAACGATGCTCTTCGGACGCAATAATTCTTTTGCAATCATAAACGATAAATAAAAGGATTAAAATTAAGCCAAAAGAAACTCTCCTGAAATGATATGAATCATCAATTGATTGAACCATTAAAAAAACCTCTTTTTTACAACAAAAAGAGGTTTTCTAAAAACAATATCTGCAAATTTTAATTTCTTCCGTGGGGTGTTGAAATCGTTGCTCTTGAGTTTGAAGAAGTCCTGTTTGTATTTGGCGTGCCGACTCTTGTATTTGAACGATTTTGTTGCACCGTCGTATTTCGAGAGGTATTTGAAACATTTCTCGTGTTGTTGTTTACAGCAGGCGTGTTTCTTTTCGCAGGAGTAGCAATTCTATTTGTTTGCGGTTGAACAATTCTGCTATTATTTCGCACGGATGAATTTTGATTGCTTACGCTAGTTGTTGTTCTTATAGGTGTAGTCGTAGTATTTCGGGTTTGTCTTACCGGTGCTACATTGTTATTTCGAGCAGCTTCATTTGTCACAACATTTGATCTTGTGGTAGCAGAATTATTTCTAATAATTGAGGTATTTGTTCCTGAATTATTATTTCTAATGTTTTGGGAAGTATTATTTCCTGTGTTATTATTTCTTCCGGTAGATGCTAAAGTTGAAGCATTGTTAGGATTAAAGTTTGAATTTCGTACAATTCGCCCGTCCGGATAATGAATTCTGCTTCCGGGACGATGAAAATCTTTTCGACCGTTTATATAGGCATTGTTGTTTCTGTTTTTATAAAATACAATGTGATCTTGAAAACTGTAGCGTCTCGGATTGTAATACCTTCTGTAAGGAAAATTATAAACAATCACGTGATGATATAGAGGACGAACGTAATAAACATGCCACGGACGATAGACATAATAAGGATTAAAACGATTGATAAATCCGGTGTGATAAACAAATTCTCCGTATGGATTATAATGAATGTGCAATCCGCCAATTCTGGCTAATCTACCGTTATTGTAATTTATATTTACATTTCCCGCCCGAATAATGCGTCCGTAATAATCGTAATATATAGGTACGTTTTCTATTTGAATTACAGCGCCGTAATCATCGTATTGAACATAAGCATCGTAATTATACCCACTGTTAAAACTGATATTTACATTGGGTGTGGTAATGGTAAATCCCGAAGATTTTTGAGGTCCTACATACATAAAATCAAATTGACCGTCGGGAAAAACGGAAAATTCTACATTTTCTTCTACAAATATGAAAGCACTGCCGTCATAACCTCTGTTCATTGTCATATTTTGTCCACTTGAAAAAACGGATGTCGTCAGTCCAAGGAAAATAATTCCGAAAATTAAAAGCGT
>CAZWVT010000054.1:0-8530 GCA_964636665.1 uncultured Flavobacteriaceae bacterium | reverse complement strand
ACCCCTTATAAAGATGCCTCCGGCGGAAAGAAAGAGCAAGTGGAGCAGATGTTCGATACAATTGCCGATAACTACGACGGCTTAAATCGTGTGATCTCTTTAGGTTCGGACATTCGTTGGAGAAAAAAGGTCATAAAAAAAGTGTTGGATAAAAACCCGGAATCCATTTTGGATATTGCAACCGGAACCGGAGATTTGGCAATTCAATTTGCTCAGAAAAATACCGTTGCCAAAATAATCGGACTCGATTTGTCTGACGGCATGCTTGCTGTTGCCCGAAAAAAGATAAAAGGAAAATCTTATGAGGAGATGCTGGAATTTGTCAAAGGCGATTCCGAGAAACTTCCTTTTGAAGACAATAGTTTTGATGCAATTACCGTTTCGTTTGGGATAAGAAATTTTGAAGATTTGGAAAAAGGACTTTCAGAGATTCTCAGAGTATTAAAAAAAGATGGAATTTTTGTGATTTTAGAAACTTCAGTACCGACTAAATTCCCTTTTAAACAAGGGTATCATTTATATACTAAAAACATCCTTCCGCTAATTGGACGAATTTTTTCTAAAGATAAAGTTGCCTACAAATATCTTAGCGAAAGTGCTTCCCAATTTCCTTTCGGTAAAAAGCTAAACAATATATTGCGCAATATCGGGTTTAAAGAAGTGAAAAATCATCCGCAAACATTTGGTGTGGCAACAATTTATACAGCGAGCAAATAATATTTTTTTATGAAGAAGCTATTTGTGGTATTCACATTTATATTTTTAGCAGAAAGCGTCTCTGCCCAACAAAGTCTTTTTACTCGTGAACGATTGACGAATATGGAGAACTTTGATATGAAGTTTCTCAGTTGGGGATATTACCTCGGGTTTAATTTTTACGATTTTAATTTTGATTATATCAATCAATTTGAAGATCACAATACCGACATTTTAGTCAAACAAAATATCGGTTTTAATGTAGGATTGGTCGGTGATTTGCGAATAAACAACAACATTAATCTCAGGTTGGAACCCGGTTTGTATTTTACGCAACGTAATTTGACTTTTCCGGGATTTACCGAGTCCAAAGACTATTTTCGAGAAGTAAAATCAACTTATATCCACGTGCCGCTTTTGCTGAAAGTTTCTACCAACAGATTGAATAATTTCAAACCGTTTGTCGTTGGCGGAATTTCTACTGCTATAAATTTGTCGAGTAATGAAAACAACCCTGACGACAACCGTCAAGGGAATTTTAGAATGAAAAGCAATCCGATGTTTTATGAAATTGGCTTCGGAATTGATTTTTATTTGTTTTACTTTAAATTCACGCCATCCATTCGCGGCGTTTTTGCAATGACCAATGAGCTGGTTCCGGACAATGATATAAACAGTCCGTGGACAGGAAATATTGAAAATTTAGCAACTCACGCTGTGTTTATCAACTTCACTTTCCAGTAAAAGAACATTATTCTGAATTGTGATTTCGACGAAATTCATTTAAAAAAATAGCGCCTGCAGTGGCTACATTCAAGCTTTCCGTTCGTTTTGTTTCGCCGAAACGTGGAATGCTGATACGCTCGGTAATTAATTTTTCGATTTCCGTACTAATGCCATTTGCTTCATTGCCTAAAACAAGAATTCCGTCTTTTGGCAAATTTGTTTGATATACACTTGCTCCGTCCATAAATCCGCCATAAATCGGACGTTTGGATTTTTGAAGAAACTCAGCCAAATCCATATAATGAATTTGAACACGGGCAATGGATCCCATACTTGCTTGAATTACTTTGGGATTAAAACAATCTGCCGTATCCTTTGAGCAAACGATGTCTGTGACACCAAACCAGTCACACAGGCGAATGAGCGTTCCTAAATTTCCGGGATCTCGTAAACTGTCAAGGGCTAAAGTCAAACCTGAATCAGAAACTGATGAAATAGCAGGTTTTTTAAAAACAGCAAGCGCATTGTCGGGCGTTTTTAAAGCGCTGATTTTCTTTAAATCAGAAGCTGAGATTGATACCGGGTTTGCAAAATCCCAATCCGACGGGTTTGTGGTAAAAAGTTCCATTAATTCCAGGCCTTCAGCAATCAATTCCCGAATGACTTTCGGACGCTCTGCCACAAATAGATTATGGACATCCCGATACTTTTTCTTGTTTAAACTTGTTATTAACTTTGTTTGACGCTTACTAATCAAAATGTCTTATTTTTGAACCCCAAAATAAACTAAGGCGCACTTGAAGTACACCTTCACAAAAATATCATTTATTTCTGTATTCATAAGCTTGTTTATATCTTGTAATGCAGTAAAATATGTTCCGGATGAGCAATTTCTTCTCACTGAAAATATTATTTATGTAGATAGTGTAAGAATTTCCGAAGCCGGCGTTTATAGTCAACTTTCACAAAAACCAAATCCTTCCATTCCATTTGTCGGAATTCCTTTTGGTCTTCACGTTTACAATTTAGCCGATTTAAACCCCGAAGAAACTTTTGAAAATTGGTTGCACAAAAAACCATACAGAGAAGATAGATTGGTGCGATTTCTGTCGAAAAAACAAGTGGATGGAATGGACAGCATTTATTCAGGATTCAACAGATGGCTTATGAAATCCGGAGATGAACCCGTGATTATTTCCGATCTTAAAACGATGCGATCAAAAGAAAGACTTCAACGTTGGTATTCGAGTTACGGCTATTTTAACAACGAAGTTACCCATCAAGTCATTCCAAATAAAAACAAAGAAAAAAGAGCCAAACTCGCATTTAATGTCATTACCAACAAACCTTATACAATAGGCGATACCATACATCACAACATCGAATCACCGGTAGTAGATTCAATTTTCAGACAAAATTTACATCGCAGTTTTATAAAACCAAGGAAGCAATACAATGCATCGGATTTTGTAAATGAACGCGATCGATTGACGATTTTACTACGAAATTCCGGTTTGTATCATTTTGATCAGGATTATGTCATTTTTGAAGCAGATACTATCAATACAGACCACAAAGCCAATATCAGTTATATCATTCCCAATCGAAATATAGTTACTCCCGATTCAACTTATTCAGTTCCTTTTCAAGCTTATAAAATTGACAAAGTGAGAATTGTAACCGATTATACGGCAAGCACACAAAATATGCAGTTTCAGGATTCTGTAAGTTATCAAGGTTATGATATTTACAGCTACAACAAATTGCGTTATCGACCCAAAGCATTGATAGATGCAATTTCCATAGCTCCCGGAGATTTGTATAAAGACATCGATCTCACATTGACATACAGGCAGCTCAACGATTTGCGGATATTTAAATATCCCAACATCGTTTATACGGAGAAATCAAATGACACTACGGATTATCTGTTGGATGCTACGATTTTACTGACGCCACAAGATCTTTTTACCATCGGAGCGGATTTTGACTCATTTACCTCTACAATTCAGGATTTTGGGATTAGTTTTAGTGGGAATATGATGTTTAAAAATGTATTTAGAGGTGCAGAGATTCTACAAATTACGGGAAGAGGAAGCTTTGGTTCTTCTAAAGATGCTGCCAATCGAAGTGATAAATTTTTTAATATCTCGGAATTGGGAGCAGATGCAAAATTGACGTTTCCCAGAATTCTACTTCCATTTAATACGCAACGTTGGATTCCGAAATACATGTCGCCAAACACTTCATTTTCAGTGGGAATGAGTTCGCAAAACAACATCGGACTCGATCGGAGGACATTAAACGGAATTTTGACGTACAATTGGAAACCTTCGCGAACTGTAAATTATTATGTTGATTTACTCAATCTACAATACGTTCGAAATTTGAATCGTGAAAATTATTTTAATGTTTACCAGAACAGTTACAATCAGTTGAATGTAATTGCAAGGCAAACTGAACTTACCAACCAAGGTTCCGTAGATCCGGATTATTATACTATGGACGACAATCAGTTTATTTATTTAACCATTCCCGAAGGAGCTGAAAGTTTTATGGATGATGTGCGCGATGGAATAATCGATCCATATTGGGACGGCGGAAATCCTGTGCAAGCCATTGATAATATCTATGAGCGAAAAAAGCGATTGACAGAAAACAATTTGATTTTTGCATCCAACATTACATTTGTAAAAGACACGCGAAGAAATATAAAAGACAACAGTTTTACGCACACACGAGTAAAATTGGAAACCGCCGGAAACGCATTGACAGGACTGGCAAGTCTGACAGGAACTTCAAGGTCTTCCAATGGGAATTATGAAATATTCAATGTTGCGTATTCTCAATATATTAAAGGAGAAGTCGAGTTGATCAAACATTGGGAAATTGATGAAAACAACATTTTGGCATTTCGCGGATTTACAGGTTTGGCAATTCCTTATGGCAACAGTAACAGCATTCCGTTTACGCGCAGTTATTTCGGTGGCGGTGTCAATGACAATCGCGGTTGGCGTGCTTTTGATTTGGGTCCGGGAAGCAGTTCGGACAAAGATGAGTTTAATGAAGCCAACTTTAAAATTTCTTTAAATTTAGAATACAGATTTACCGTATTAGGCTCATTTAAAGGAGCACTTTTTATAGACAGCGGAAATATTTGGGACGTGGAAAACAACATAACCGAAGAAGCTTCAATTTTTAATTCGCTTGAAGATTTTAGAGAAATGGCTGTGGCAACCGGTTTTGGCCTCAGATACGATTGGGGATTTTTTGTTTTGCGATTTGATATCGGATTCAAAACTCATAATCCGGCCAGATCCGAAGGAGAAAGGTGGTTTAAGGAATACAATTTTAAACATGCCGTGTACAACATCGGAATAAACTATCCTTTCTAAAACCAATTAAATTTTCGTAATTTTGCTAACTTTAAAAGTTGTTTGGAAAAGCCTTTATGGTAAATAACATAAATTTTTTAAATTCAAATCAATAATTTATATCGACATTTATGAATCACGGAATTAAATCTGGTGTAGCAACAGGAAGAGAAGTTCAAAAAATTCATCAGTTGGCCAAAGAAAAGGGATTTGCTATGCCTGCGGTCAATGTTGTAGGTTCAAATTCTATCAATACTGTAATGGAAACAGCTGTGGCTTTAAATGCGCCTGTTATTATTCAGTTTTCTAATGGAGGCTCACAATTTAATGCAGGAAAAGGCTTGTCCAATACCGCCCAAAAAGCAGCCATAGCAGGTGGAATCGCCGGTGCAAAACACATTCATGAATTGGCAGAAGCTTATGGTGCAACTGTAATTTTACATACCGACCACTGTGCGAAAAAACTTTTGCCTTGGATAGATGGACTTTTGGATGCCGGAGAAAAATTCTATAAAGAAACCGGAAAACCATTGTACAGTTCTCACATGCTCGATCTTTCGGAAGAAACCGTGGAACACAACATAGAAATTTCTAAAAAATATCTTGAACGCATGTCCAAAATGGGAATGACTTTGGAAATTGAATTGGGAATTACCGGAGGAGAAGAAGATGGCGTTGACAATACCGATGTCGATTCTTCCAGACTTTATACCCAACCCGATGAAGTAGCTTATGCGTACGAAGAATTGATGAAAGTAAGCGATCAATTTACGATTGCCGCAGCCTTTGGAAATGTTCACGGAGTTTATAAACCGGGGAATGTTAAATTAACTCCCATTATTCTGAAAAACTCTCAAGAATACGTTCAAAAGAAGTTTAATACCGCTGATAATCCCATTGATTTTGTCTTTCACGGAGGAAGTGGTTCGTCTGTTGAAGAAATTCGTGAAGCCATCAGTTACGGAGTGGTAAAAATGAATATCGATACCGATTTGCAATTTGCCTTTACTGAAGGCGTCCGAGATTATGTTCTTAAAAATGAAGCTTATATAAAAACACAAATCGGAAATCCGGAAGGTGAAGATTTACCTAATAAAAAATACTACGATCCTCGCGTATGGCTTCGTGAAGGTGAAAAAACTTTTAAAACCCGACTGGAAGAAGCTTTTAAGGATTTAAATAATATAAATACGCTTGGTTAATTAAGTGATTCATTAACATCATAAAATAGTCCCCTATGCCTATGATCCCTTGGTTTAAAAGAACAAAGAAAGGAATTCAAACTCCCACCGAACAAAAAAAAGACGTGCCAAAAGGATTGTGGTACAAATCTCCGACAGGAAAAATAGTTGACAGCGAGGAATTGGCAGAAAATTTCTATGTCAGCCCTGAAGATGATTACCATGTACGCATTGGGAGTAAAGAGTATTTTGAAATTCTTTTTGACGATAATAAATTTAGAGAATTAGACAAAAACTTAACCTCCAAAGACACACTGGATTTTATTGATAAAAAGAAATACACCGATCGTTTAAAAGAAGCGTCTGAAAAAACCGGACTTAAAGATGCGATTCGGGTAGGCGTAGGAAAATCAATGGGCGAGGATATTGTTATTGCGTGCATGGATTTTGCATTTATCGGTGGATCTATGGGAGGGGTTGTCGGTGAAAAAATTGCAAGAGCTGCGGATTATGCGTTAAAGAAAAAAATTCCTTTATTGATAATCTCCAAAAGTGGTGGTGCCAGAATGATGGAAGCCGCACTCTCATTGATGCAATTGGCAAAAACAAGTGTAAAACTTGCCCAACTAAGCGATGCAGGAATACCTTACATCTCACTTTGTACCGATCCGACTACTGGAGGAACCACGGCATCTTTTGCTATGATTGGCGATATCAATATAGCCGAACCGGGTGCGTTAATCGGATTTGCCGGACCGCGTGTGGTGCGAGATACAACAGGAAAAGAACTACCGGAAGGTTTTCAAACTTCAGAATTTTTGTTGGAAAAAGGATTTCTGGACTTTATAACCCATCGTAAAGATTTAAAAAAGAAAATTAATCTATACTTAGATTTGGTTTTAAACCGTCCGATGAGAAAAAAAATTTTAGAAGCTTAAAATTATTTTCATCAATAACGGAAAATAACAAATAAGTTTTAGTAATTTTGCCGACTTGATTATCAAAGCGGTAATCAATACATAAAAATCATTTTAATAATATTGGCATGTATTTATCCAAAGAAGTAAAAGAGGGAATTTTTGAAAAACATGGAAATTCCAAACAAAACACAGGTTCTGCAGAAGGACAGATAGCTTTATTTACCTATCGAATCCAACATTTGACAGACCACCTAAAAAGAAATCAAAAAGATTTTAACACAGAACGTTCGCTTGTTCGTTTAGTAGGTAAAAGACGCTCATTATTAGATTATTTGATGAAAAAAGATATTATGAGATATCGTGCCATCGTCAAAGAATTAGGATTGAGAAGATAAAAATTTTATAAAGCGAAGATAATTTTAAAATCTTCGCTTTTTTTTACTGATATTAAAAAAGCGCGTTCTCCCATAAGTTTTTCATTGGTCATCCACACACAACACAACAATCAAGGTCTATAATAGATCAATTTATTAACCTCCTTTTTAATTAAAGGAACAATGAAAAACAAAATGATACCAAAAGTTTACAGTGAGGTCATAGACCACGGCGATGGAAGAAAAATTACCATTGAAACAGGAAAACTTGCAAAACAAGCTCACGGTTCTGTAGTTGTAAGATGCGGAAAAGCTATGTTGCTTTGCACTGTCGTCTCCAATTACGAACAAAGTGATGTTGATTTCCTGCCCTTAACAGTTGATTACAGAGAAAAATTTGCCGCAGCGGGACGTTATCCCGGAGGTTTCTTTAAAAGAGAAGCAAGACCCAGTGATGGAGAAGTATTGACCATGCGAATCGTGGACAGAGTCCTTCGCCCATTATTTCCTTCAGATTATCACGCCGAAACCCAAATTATGATTCAATTAATGAGTCATGATGAAGAAGTTATGCCTGATTCATTGGCAGGTCTTGCAGCATCAACTGCAATTCAACTTTCTGATATTCCAATTGAATGTCCAACTTCCGAAGTTAGAGTTGGTCGAATTAACGGCGAATTCATCGTAAATCCTTCACATTCTCAATTAAAAGAAAGTGATATCGATATGGTTATCGGAGCATCCGAAGATTCCGTTATGATGGTTGAAGGAGAAATGGATGAAATTTCCGAAGAAGAAATGGTCGAGGTTATCAAATTTGCTCATGAACACATCAAACTTCAAATTCAAGCGCAACTTCGTTTGGTTGATGCTGTCGGAAGAAAACCAACAAGAGAATACGATTCTGAACCAAAAAATGAAGAATTAGAAAAGAGAATTCATGATTTTGTTTATAACAGAATCTATGAAATTGCAAAATCTGCAAGCAGCAAACACGACAGAAGAGAAGCATTTTCCGGTATTAAAGAAGAATTACTCGCTTCGTTTACAGAAGAGGAAATCGAGGAGTACAATAAAATGATAGGCAAGTATTTCAGTAATTCTGAAAAAGAAGCCATTCGCGATTTGACATTGGAAGAAGGCTTGCGTCTTGACGGTCGTAAAACAACAGAAATTCGTCCGATTTGGTGTGAAATCGATTATTTACCTTCAACTCACGGTTCTGCTATCTTTACACGTGGAGAAACGCAAGCCTTGGC
>CAZWVT010000053.1:1754-12427 GCA_964636665.1 uncultured Flavobacteriaceae bacterium | reverse complement strand
AGTGTGTTGATTGAAACCGGTTTTTTGACAAATGCTAAAGAAGGTGCATATTTGAATTCAAAAAAAGGACAATCGGATATGGCAAGAGAAATTGCAAAAGCCATCAAATCATACATTTCCAGTATCACAGTATCCGATGTGAGTTACAACACAACTCAAGAGATTGTCACTACGCTTGATACTTCAAAAATAGAAAGTCCCGTAGAAAAAGATATTTATGAAGGTGTTGTCTTTAAAGTTCAAATTGCAGCGGGATCGACAAAACTAAATCCTACTGCAAATAATTTTAAAGGTTTGCAGGGCGTGATGCGTGAAAGAGATGGGAATTTATATAAATATTACATAGGCAGTACTTCTGATTATAACGAAGCACAGATTTTAAAAACCGCCGCCCGTCAAAAAGGATTTGATTCGGCTTATATTGTGGCATATAAAGACGGGAAAAGAGTCGATTTAACAAAGATTCTTCAATCTAAAAATAAATAGTAGATTTTTTTTGGTTTTAATCTATTAAATTTGCTCAACTAAATAAATTTTTTTGACCTTGAAACTAACAAATGAAGTAAAAACCGGGATTCTCGCTATCGGTGCAATTTTATTGCTCATCTTTGGTTATAACTTTCTGAAGGGAACCAATCTTTTTTCAACTAAAAGAATTTTTTACGTTCAATACCAAAATGTAGAAGGTCTTACAAGATCAGCTCCGGTGACTGTTAGTGGTTATACAGTTGGAAAAGTGGAGGACATACAGTTTTCTACCGAACGCGGTTGGCTAATCGTGAAGTTTAGTTTAGAAGACGATTTTGAATTTTCAAAAAATAGTGTTGCCAAGATTTACAGTGCCGGATTGATAGGAGGAAAGTCGCTTGCGATATTGCCTGATTACGACCCTTCAATAATTGCCAAATCCGGAGATACATTGAAAGGAGAAATAGAAGACAGTATGTTGGCAACCGTTACAAAAGCACTCGGACCGCTTGAACAGAAAGTAAACAACACTTTACAAACTGTAGATTCACTACTCCATGATATAAATGACATCGTTGATGAACCTACACGAAATAATATTAAAGAAGTTATTTCTAATTTGAATCGTGCGTTGAGTTCATTTACAGGAGTTTCTGAAAACTTAGAAGTAATTCTTGCAAAAAACACTGATAAATTAGACAGAACTTTTACCAATCTCGATACCACCGTGGAAAATTTGTCAGTTCTTTCGGATTCGTTGGCACAATTAGACACCGGAAAATTAGCGCGTGATATTCAGTCAATTATAGATCAAGCAAATAACTTGATGACTGACTTAAACAGCGGAAAAGGTACTGCCGGAAAATTGTTGCACGACGACCAAATTTATGAGAATCTTGAAGGTGCAACTCGTCAATTGGAGCAATTATTACAAGATATTAAGCTTAATCCAAAGAGATACGTTCATTTTTCAATTTTTGGAAAGCGTTCGAAAGAATATCAAAAACCAGATAACCCGGATTTATAATGCAATATTTACCCAACATATTGTTTTTAATTGCCCTAACAGCGGCACTAGGATTTTTCACTATCAATGTTAGAAAACTCATTCGTAATATAAAACTCGGAAGAAAAGTCGATATATCCGACAACAAATCAGAACGATGGAAAAATGTTGTTCTCATTGCTCTGGGACAGTCAAAAATGGTAGTCAGACCGATTCCGGGGTTGTTGCATATTTTTGTTTATGTTGGTTTTATTATCATTAACATTGAAATGATTGAGATTGTCTTTGACGGTCTTTTCGGTACGCATCGGGTTCTTTCTACCATACTTCCAATGGGTGTGTACAATTTTCTAATAGCCTCTTTTGAGATTTTAGCATTGCTGGTAATTATCGGCGTGGTACTTTTTTGGACACGTAGAAATATTCAAAAATTAAAACGATTTTGGGCGCGTGAAATGAAAGAATGGCCTCGTAAAGATGCCAATTACATTCTATATATTGAGTTTGTGTTGATGGTTTTATTTTTAATGATGAATGCCGCCGATCAGCGCTTGCAAATAATGTCTCCTGAAAATTATTCGACCGCAGGATCTTTTCCGATTAGTCAATTTATTGCGCCATTGTTAGCCAATCTCGATGTTTCAACGCTTGTCATCATGGAGCGGGCTTCTTGGTGGTTACACATTTTAGGCGTGTTGTTTTTCCTGAATTATTTATATTATTCAAAACACCTTCATATAATCCTCGCTTTTCCAAATGTGTATTACGGAAAAATAAAACCCAAAGGACAATTTGAGAATTTGGAAGCCGTTACCAAAGAAGTTAAATTAATGATGGATCCCAATGCCGATCCTTTTGCGGCACCTGCGGAAACATCGGATGAAGTTCCTGAAAAATTTGGAGCAAGTGATGTGATGGATTTAACCAGACATCAATTGTTGAGTGCTTATACGTGTACAGAATGCGGAAGATGCACAAGTGAATGTCCTGCAAACAATACAGGAAAATTATTGTCTCCACGAAAAATAATGATGGACACGCGAGACAGATTGGAAGAAGTAGGACGCAATATTAATAAAAACGGAAAATTTGTTCCCGACAACAAACAATTGTTGGATGATTACATTACCAGAGAAGAATTATGGGCTTGTACAACGTGTAATGCCTGTGTTGAAGCTTGTCCGGTAAGTATTGACCCGATGAGTATTATTATGGCAATGAGACAATATCTAGTGATGGAACAGTCCGCTGCTCCGAACGAATTGAATGTCGCCATGTCAAACATTGAAAACAATGCCGCGCCGTGGCCATACAATCAGATGGATAGAATGAATTGGGCAAATGAAGATTAATTTAAAATGTAAATTCTATAAAACGGAATTATTTTTATTAAAAAAGTAACATGAGTGAAACAATAAAAGTACCTACAATGGCAGAATATGCTGCCCAAGGAAAACAGCCTGAAGTTTTGTTTTTTGTAGGATGCGCAGGAAGTTTTGATGATCGAGCAAAAAAAATCACCAAAGCTTTTGTTAAATTATTGAATAAAGCAAACATAGATTTTGCCGTTCTCGGTACTGAAGAAGGTTGTAACGGCGATCCTGCAAAAAGAGCAGGAAATGAGTTTTTATTCCAAATGCAAGCAATGACAAACATTGAAACCCTGAATGCCTATGGAATAAAGAAAATCGTTACGGCTTGTCCGCATTGTTTTAATACGATAGGCAACGAATATCCTGAATTGGATGGAAACTATGAAGTCTTACATCATACGCAGTTTTTAAAATCTTTGCTTAAAGAAGGCCGTTTAAAAGTTGAGGGAGGTAAATTTAAAGGTAAAAAAATCACTTTTCACGATCCTTGTTATTTGGGTCGTGCAAATAATGAATACGAAGCTCCGCGTGAACTTTTAGAAAAATTAGAAGTGGAACTCATCGAAATGCGTCGCAATAAAAAACACGGAATGTGCTGTGGTGCCGGAGGGGCTCAAGTATTTAAAGAACCAGAGCCGGGAACAATGGACGTTAACGTAAAAAGAACAGAACAGGCAATGGAAACCAATGCTGAAATTATTGCAACTGGTTGTCCGTTTTGTATGATGATGATGACAGACGGCGTAAAAGCTAAAAATGCCGAATCGTCTATGAATGTAATGGATATTGCAGAGATGATTGCGCAAGCCGAGGAATTGTAATTCCAACATTCCATAATTTCAGAAAATATATAAAATATTATAACATCGTATCGTTATTATGATTCGATTAATTTTAATGTATAAAAAATGCTTGTAGATTTTAATCAATTACCGGAGGATTCCCGAATATGGATTTATCAATCCAATAGAAAATTGACAGATGATGAAGTTAGAGAACTCAAACAATTGACAGAACAATTTTTGGTACAATGGACTGCTCATGGCGAAACGCTGGAAGCAGGGGTCGATTTAAAATACAATCGTTTTGTCGTGATTGGACTCAACCAAACGTCAGTAGCAGCTTCTGGTTGTAGTATTGATGCTTCTGTTCATTTTATTCAAGAAATGGAAAAAAAGTTCGATATCGATTTGCTTGACAAAATGAACGTAACATTTTATACCGGAGATTTCATTGCTTATAAACCTTTAAAAGAGTTTAGAAAAATGGCAAAAGATCGAGCGGTCAATAAAAACACGGTTGTATTTAATAATCTTGTAAATACAAAAAGAGAATATCTTGAAAATTGGAAGGTTCCTGCAAGCGAAAGCTGGCACGCCAGATTCTTATCCTAAAAAACAAATAATTAAATGAAAAAATGGGTTTTTAGTCTTTTTTCCGTTTTATTCACTTTTATAGGATTTTCACAACATCAGAACCCTTTAATTGCGGCAGACGATTATGAAAATCAGAAACAATGGGTAGACAGTATTTATTCGCAGCTTTCCGTTGAAGAAAAATTTGGACAATTGTTTATGGTTGACCTTTTTTCAAGTGATCCTCAAGCCAAAATCGATAAAATAAAAAATCTAATTACCGACTATCATTTAGGAGGCATTATTTTTTCTAAAGGAGGTCCTATTCGTCAAGCGAATCTTACCAACGAGTTTCAAGAATTAGCAAAAATTCCCATTTTAATTGGTATGGATGCCGAATGGGGCTTGGCTATGCGATTGGATTCCACCTATGCATACCCGTGGAATATGACGCTCGGAGCCGTTACTGAAAGTAGATTAGTTGAAGAAGTTGGAAAACGCATTGGTGAACATTCCAAAAGAATGGGAGTCCATTTTAACTTTGCTCCGGTTGCCGATATCAATGTCAATCCTAAAAATCCAATTATCGGAAATCGTTCGTTTGGTGAAGATAAATACAACGTAACCGAAAAAGCATTGGCCTTTATGAAAGGGATGCAAAGTGTAGGCGTATTGGGAAGCGCAAAACATTTTCCCGGCCATGGCGATACAGACAAAGACAGCCACAAAACCTTACCGACTATTGATTTTTCTAAAAAACGCTTGGATACTTTAGAATTATATCCTTATCAACCCCTGATTGATAGTGGAATCGGAAGTGTTATGGTGGCTCATTTAAATGTTCCTGCCTATCAAGCAGACGGCGTCCCTTCAACCTTGTCTAAAAATATTGTAACAGATTTACTAAAAAACAAAATGGGATTTGAGGGACTTATCATAACAGATGCTCTTAATATGAAAGGCGTTTCTGAATTTAAAAACCCGGGGGAAGTTGAAATGGCAGCATTTTTGGCAGGCAACGACATTTTTCTGATTCCGGAAGATATGCCAAAAGCCATGGATTTTTTGGTTAATGCTTATCATAAAAATGAAATTACAGAAGAACGATTGGAATATTCAGTTAAAAAAGTGCTGTATGCCAAATACAAAGTTGGGCTGAACAATTACAAACCCATCAATACCCGTTTTTTAGTAGAAGAATTAAGCACAGTTCATGATGACGCTTTATACGAAGAAGTAATGGATCATGCCGTTACTGTCATAAAGAACAAACGGGAAGTTGTACCGATTAGAGAATTAGAAAACAAAAAAATAGCCTATGTTTCAATGGGAGATGCTTCCGGAGATGTATTTTTTAATGAATTGAACAAATATGCTGAAGTTACTCAGGTTACTGCAAGTTCTTTAAATGAATACATTGAAAAACTCAAAGCCTTTAATTGCGTGATTATTGGATTTCACAAACCCAATCGCAATCCTTGGGAAAAATATCAATTTACCGAAACTGAATTGGTTTGGCTGTATGAAATTGCACGAACCAATACTGTTATTCTCAATGTCTTTGCACGTCCTTATGCAATTTTGGATATGAAAACCACAGCCAATTTTGAAAGCATTATTGTAGCTTATCAAAACAGTGAGATTTCTCAAAAAGTAACAGCCCAACTTATTTTTGGTGCACGAGAAGCAAAAGGCGTACTTCCTGTTTCTTTAGGAGAAGATTTTCCGGTAAACACTTCATTGACAACAGAACCGCTATATCGCATTCAATACGGAAGTGCAGAAAGTGTAGGGATGAATTCATACATCTTAAATAAGATAGATTCCCTTGTAAACAAAGGTCTTGATGAAAAAATGTTTCCCGGCGCTCAAGTTCTTGTAGCACGAAAAGGAAAAGTTATTTATCAGAAAAACTTTGGTTATCACGATTATTCTCAGGCAATTAAAGTTGAAGATACCACAATGTACGATTTGGCATCACTGACCAAAATTTTAGCTTCGATGCCACTCATGCTGGATTTGTCTTCTCGTAATAAAATCAGCCTTGATTCAAAATTATCTGAACTTTTGCCCGAATACAAAGGAACTGATAAAGCCAATATAACGGTCAAAGATATGCTTTCTCATTATGCGCGATTAAGACCGTGGATACCATTTTTCAGAGAAACATTAATCGATAAGAAAAAAGGAGCTTCTTCAGCGTATTATTCAACCGTTCCAACAAAAGAATTTAACATTCCGATAGCTGAAAACTTATATTTACGCAGTGACTATTCAGATACGATTTACAAAATAATTAAAGAAAGTACATTATTACCTCGATTAGAATATAAATACAGCGACTTGCCTTATTATATTTTAAAACCATTTTTTGAAAAGGCTTATAAAATGCCGATGGAGAATATTGTTCAGGAAAAATTTTACAAACCGCTCGGCGCAAATTATATGACCTATTTACCTTTGAATAAATTCGATAAAAACAACATTCCTCCCACCGAAGAAGACAATGTTTTCAGAGGTCAACGAGTGCAAGGATATGTCCATGACCAAGGAGCAGCGATGTTGGGAGGAGTAGGAGGTCACGCCGGATTGTTTTCAAATGCAAACGATGTGGCAAAATTGATGCAATTGTTTTTATGGAAAGGTTTTTACGGCGGAGAACGTTATTTTAATCCGGAAGTTTTTGAAACATACAATACCTGTTATTATTGTTCAAAAAAAATCCGCAGGGGAGTCGGATTTGACAAACCTCAATTAGGAAATGTGGGACCTACTTGTGGTTGTGTCTCAATGACAAGCTTCGGTCATGGCGGATTTACAGGAACTTTTGCGTGGGCAGATCCCGATTTTGAGATTATTTACGTCTTTTTAACCAACCGTACCTTTCCCGATGCTGAAAACAGAAAGTTGATTCAGAGCGATACAAGAAGCAAAATTCAAGAGGTAATTTATGAAGCAATTATTTATTAAGTTATGAAATTAATAAGTTACAGCAAATGAAAATAGCCATTGTGTGTTATCCTACCTTCGGTGGGAGCGGAGTAGTAGCAACCGAACTTGGTCTGGCATTGGCTGAAAAAGGTCATGAAGTTCATTTTATTACATACAGACAACCGGTTCGTTTGGAATTGCTTTCTAAAAACATTCATTTTCACCAGGTTGATGTTCCGGAATATCCTTTGTTTCATTTTCAGCCGTACGAATTGGCCTTGTCATCGAAACTGGTGGACATGGTAAAACTCCACGGAATTGAATTACTCCACGTGCATTATGCAATTCCTCATGCTTATGCAGGTTATATGGCAAAACAGATGCTGTCTGCGGAGGGAATCCGGATTCCAATGGTAACTACTTTACACGGTACGGATATTACTTTGGTCGGGAATCATCCTTTTTACAAACCTGCTGTTACGTTTAGTATCAATAACAGTGACCTTGTGACTTCCGTTTCGCAAAGCCTTAAAGATGACACTTTGAATCTTTTTGACATTCAAAAAGAGATTCATGTTGTTCCAAATTTTATAGACATTCCCAAGAAAGTGAGTCCCGTTTCCGAATGCCAAAGAGATTTAATGGCAAAAGAAAACGAAAGAATAATCACTCACGTCAGTAATTTGCGTCCTGTTAAACGTGTTCCGGATGTAATTGAGATTTTTGACCGTATTCAAAAAAAGCTGGCAGCAAAACTGATAATTGTCGGTGATGGACCCGATAGGGAATCATGTGAAAATTTGGTTTCCAAACTTAATTTGAATGATAAAGTTATCTTTTTAGGAAATAGTAATGAAGTAGATAAAATATTGTGTTTCTCTGATTTGTTTATGCTGCCTTCACAAAAAGAAAGTTTCGGACTTGCAGCGTTGGAAGCAATGGCGAGTGGAGTTCCGGTAATATCCAGCGATGCAGGTGGTTTACCCGAAGTAAATATCGACGGAGAAAGCGGATTTTTAAGTCCGGTAGGTGATGTTGAAAACATGGCAACCAATGCTTTAAAAATCCTCGCCTTCGATGAGACTTTAAATGCTTATAAAAAACGTGCCGTCGAAGTAGCTCAAAAATTCGATACACATAAAATCGTACCTAAATACGTGGCACTTTATGAAAGAGCTTTAGCAGAAGTTTCAAAATAAGAATTATTTTTCCGCTCCATCTTTGGGAATGTGATAATAAGGAATTTTAATTTCAATATTGCGTTCTCTAAAAACATCTTGGATGTTTTCATGTAAATTTGAGTAGATTACTCCCTGTCTATTAGCTTCTTTGACATACGCATTTAATTGATAAGTTACATAAAATTCTTTGAGCGATGTTTGAAGAACGTATGGAGCAGGATGTTTTAAAATCAGTTCGGTTCTTTGTGCCGCTTCTATAAGTCCTTCGTGTACCGTGTTCCACGGAATGTTGTAATTTATGGAAACCGTCGTGTGAATAATCAGTCCGTTTGCCGGCGCATCGATGCTGTAATTTACGGTGTGACTGTTCATAACGGTTGAATTAGGAATGGAGATAATTTCATTTTGCGAAGTACGAATCCGGGTTACCAAAAGGGATTTTTCAATCACATCTCCTGAAATTTCTCCGATTTTCACATTGTCTCCGATAGTAAAAAGACGCATATAGGTTAAAACAAGTCCGGCAATGACATTTGACAAAGAACCAGCCGACCCAAAGGTGAACAAAAATCCAAGAAAAACGGAAACTCCTTTAAAAATAGGAGAATCACTTCCCGGTAAATAAGGCCAAATAACCACCAGCATAAAAGCGATTAACAACACGCGGACTATTTGATAGGTCGGTGCTGCCCAATCCTGATAAAATCCGTTGATAATTAAATTTCCTTGTGAAATTTCATCTCTTAAATATTTGACGCCTCGTAAAATATAACGGAATACGATAACGATGACAATAATGGTAATAAGATCGGGCAGATAATTCCAGAAAGATAGAAATATCCGCTTAAGAGGCGTGGTGATATAACCGATTAAAGTGGATGCAAAATGTTCTGTCCAAGGGAAGATTCCAAAAAGAATAGGGAGTGCTATGTAAACAGCAAGAAGAATGCTAAACCACTTTATAACCTTATTTAAAAATAAAAGCACATTGATTTGTCTGTCAGCATCGAAAAGCGTGTAATTTTTAATGGTTACTCCTTTGATTCTTTTCCCTTTCTGAAAAACTATTTTAAGGGCAGTCCATCTGAAAAATTTTGATATGTATTTAATCAGGTAAACAATAAAGGCTAATATTAAAATTGCCAGACCTACTTTCAAAATAATGTTTAAAAACCCGGTTTCTTGTTTGTAGGCATCAACTTCTTGGGCGATAATATCACGATAACGATTTGCCAAATCTTCGGCAGACGTATCATGCCACAAACCGTCAACTTCCGTAATACTCATGATTATCATTTCGCCGTAGACAATATCTTCGGAATTTACGGTAGAAACTACTTTGAGGGTGTCCAGACTAAACCTTGAGATATCGCCTAAGCGCTCAATTCTGTCTGAAATTCCATCGGCGCGTTCTTTTGGAGAAAAGGCCCCCAGTTTAGAATACAAGTGAAAGAGAGTATCTCCAAAAAATCCACGAACCGGAAATCCTGTAGTCGTTTTTTTTAGTGAATCTATTTGAGCTTTTTTGGATAGACGTCGTTTGCTCTCTTCTTCGGCAATGGCAGAAAGTTGCGCCTGAAGTTCCTCCTTTTTTAAATTATCTGTGGTTTTAAGCGCTTTTATTTCACGGGACAATTCTTCTTTTTTAATAGAATCCAAAAGACGTTGTCTTTCTATTTCTTGAAGTCTGGAATTGTAACTCTCAAGTAATGCAATATGTATAGAATCATTTCTAATTGAAAGACTGTCATCTTGGGAAAAAGTATTTGCTGTAGCTAATAGAAAAACACAAAGCAGGAAAGAAACAATTTTACGACTGCTGAAAAAACTTGAAATTAATAATGGCATAACTCCGGAAGATTTAAATTCTGATAAATCGAAGATATAAAAAGCTTTTGAATGTAAGGGCTTCAATTTTAAAAAGTAAATTTTTAAAAAAGGAGGGGATGAGGTATAAAAAAGCTTGAAAATATTTCTTTTCAAGCTTTTCTTTTTTGGGTTAAATAGATACCAAACTTTTTAAGCGGTATCGTTTTTATCAATTAAAACTGGTATCGAATCCCTAAACCAACGTCAAATCCAAGGTTGTTATTATACCCTAAGTTGAATTGAGGGCGTGCATCCAATGAAATCATTAATGGGATATTAAAATTGTATTCTATTCCAACAGTTCCCGAAATAAATGCGAAAAAATCTGAATCTCTCCCATAATCGTGATGATGGTGGTCGTAATTATAACTCACATTTCCCAATCCCGCTCCGGGTCCTGCATACCAGTTAAAACCACCGTCTATATTCCAAACCCATTGATAGATTCCGGTTAATTTGATAGCGTCATGATAACGACGGCTGTGCCAAG
>CAZWVT010000053.1:0-1654 GCA_964636665.1 uncultured Flavobacteriaceae bacterium | reverse complement strand
TTTATACAAATGATTGTTAACTTGAGTATTTTTACGCTATGAAACACCGCTTTGAAAATTTTGCAAAATCGTTTGATGGCGAATTTTATACAAATTTGTTGCACAGATCAATCTACGCAACTGACGCTTCAGTTTATCTAAAAATTCCGATGGCGGTAGCAATTCCCCGAAATAATGAAAGTATCAAAGCCTTAATTCGTTTTGCAAATGAAAATCAAATAAGTCTGATTCCCCGAGCTGCCGGAACTTCGTTGGCCGGACAATGCGTCGGAGATGGAATTGTAGTGGATATTTCAAAATATTTTACTGAAATACTTTCCATAAATACAAAGGATAAGACCGTGAAAGTACAACCCGGAGTCATTCGCGATGAATTAAATGCTTTTTTGCAACCTTACAATCTTTTTTTCAGTCCAAATACCTCAACAACCAATCGTTGTACCCTCGGCGGAATGGTCGGAAATAACAGCAGCGGAACAACTTCCATTCAATATGGAGTGACGCGCGATAAAGTAGTGAAACTAAAAGCCATCCTTGCAAATGGTGAAGAAGTCATTTTTGAATCCTTATCTAAAGAAGTGTTTATCAATAAAACCAAATTAAATTCATTAGAAGGGAAAATCTATAAAACGTTATACGATGAATTGGGTTTGACCGAAGTACAAGACGAAATTAGAAAAGAATTTCCCAGTCCTGAAATTCATCGCAGAAATACAGGATATGCCGTTGATGAATTATTAAAAACTTCGGTGTTTGGTGATTTTGACCAGGATTTTAATATGTGCAAATTGATATGTGGAAGTGAGGGAACTTTAGCTTTTATTACCGAAATAACCCTCCAATTGGATACGCTTCCGCCACAGCATACAGCGATGATTGCAACACATTATAAATCCATTTCCGATTGTTTGAACGATGTAAATCAGGTCATGAGACACAACTTATTTACCTGCGAAATGATGGATAAGATAATATTGGACTGTACAAAGCATAATAAATCCTATCAACCCTATCGATTTTTTATTAAAGATGAGCCGCAAGCCATTTTACTTCTAGAATTGAAAAGCAATTCAGACGAAAATTTACAAAAACAAATTATAGATTTATTGAGTTCAATAAATTCTTCGGGCTTAAGTTATCATCATCCTGTTTTGAGGGATAAACAAATTGAAATGGCATTGGATTTACGAAAAGCCGGTTTGGGATTGTTGGGAAATATGATTGGAGATGCAAAAGCAGTAGCATGTATTGAAGACACAGCGGTTGCATTAAAAGAGTTGCCTTTATATATTGAAGAGTTTTCGGCATTGATGAAAAAATTCAAACAAGAAGCTGTGTATTATGCGCATGCCGGAGCCGGGGAACTTCACTTGCGGCCTATTTTAAATCTGAAAAAATCTTCGGAGGTAAAATTGTTCAGAAATATTACTTACGAAGTAGCTGAATTATGTAAAAAGTACAAAGGTTCATTTTCAGGCGAACACGGTGACGGAATCGTTAGGGCAGAATTTATTTCTTTGATGATTGGAGCAAAAAATTATGAACTCCTAAAACGAATTAAAGCTGCATTTGATGCACAGAATATTTTTAATCCGGGGTAAATCGTCAATTCATTTAAAATGGACGAATCGCTGAGATATCAACCCGACAGAAA
>CAZWVT010000052.1:0-12621 GCA_964636665.1 uncultured Flavobacteriaceae bacterium | reverse complement strand
CTGCAAGCTGAGCCGTGCGTTCCACATTAATCAAACTATCATTTGCTTTTTTGTACAAAACAGCGTATTCATACGCTTTTTGATAATTATTCATCTTGGAATACACATCCATTAAATTGCCATAAGTTTCCACAGCTATGGAAGCAGCACCTATTTCACGAGCTTTTTTATGAGCCTGTGAATTTGCTGTTATGGCTTTTTCATATTGATTCTGAAGCAAATAAACATTAGCCAAATTGGCTGAGAGGGCAGCAATAATATAATTTGCTTCAATCTCTTCGGCCAATTCCAATGCTTTATTATAATAAAAAATCGTCCGGTCTAATTGGTCTAATTGTTTATAGACAATTCCCATGTTATTATAGGTCAAAGCCAACCTGTCGGGCAAATCTAACTTTTTATAAATCTCAAGTGTTTTTTTGTACAATTCCAACGCTTCTCGATTTTTCCCTTGTTGTTCATAAATCATGGCTCTGCCATTCGAACAATCTGCAAGGGTCATTTCGTCATTGACTAAATTTGCCAATTTTTCTGCTGCTTCGAAATATTCCAATGCTCTTTGAAAATCTTTGGTATCAGAATAAATAGTTGCAATATTGCTCAATATTTTTGCTTGTCGGAGTGTATCGGAAGTACGATAGGCGATATCGAGTCCTTTTTGATAATTTTCTAAAGCGAGTTCCATCTCTCCTTTGGAACCATAAGCATTTCCCAAATTGTTATAAATCATTTGCAAACCGACAGAATCATTGGATTTAATTGACAATTCAATACAATTAGTCAAAATTTCAATTGCAGAATCATAAGCACCTTTTAAATACAAATCGATTCCTTCTTGAACCTTACTTCTGTCAAATTCTTGATTCCAACCAAATTGATTACAGGTAATGAAAAGAACTAAAAAAATAAAGTTTAATTTCTTCATCGCAATCCTATTTTAAGAGAAGATTAACAAGCAGCCGTTTATATAAAACCTCAAATCAAACAATCAATTCGTTATAACCCAATATTTTATAAAATAAAACATTATAAAGATAATTTAAAATTAGAAATGAAAAACATATTTCATCTTAATGTAAAAACAATGTGTTATTTTTAAATGCTCAATCACTAAAAAATACATTTTTATGACCGCATCTTCTCAAGCACCTACTCAAAATAATACTTTCAAAGGCAATGACCGAGTGCTGTTCGGAATGATTTTCGGAGTATTGGCTTTTTGGCTTTTTGCTCAGACCACTTTGAACATCGCACCTGAAATGGCTTCAGATTTAGGCATCGAAACCAGCATTATGAATATAGCGGTTTCTATTACAGCTCTTTTTTCAGGAATTTTCATTGTTGTCTTCGGTAATCTTGCCGATCGTTGGGGACGGGTTAAAACCGTAAAAATCGGATTCTTTTTCAGCATAGCAGGTTCACTTTTAGTAGGGATAACTCCTTCGGGAGCATTGGCTGAAACAGTTTTGATTATTGGAAGAATTTTACAAGGACTTTCAGGTGCTTTTATCATGCCGGCAAGTTTGGCTTTAGTCAAAGCGTATTGGGATGGTTCCGAACGCCAACGTGCCATCAGTTTATGGTCAATGGGCTCTTGGGGAGGTTCTGGTTTTGCAGCTTTGTTTGGCGGATTAATGGCAGCCAATATCGGTTGGAGATGGATTTTCTTCGGTGCAGTGGCGATATCAATTATCGGATGGTGGATGATGAAAGGAACCCCCGAAAGCAAGGCGGAATCCCAAGAAAACCAAAAATTGGATTGGGCAGGCATTATAACCTTTATCATTATGATGGTCGGATTTCAAATTTACGCCACGCAAGGAGGCAACATCGGGTGGACAAGCCCGATTACGCTGGGAATTCTGATTATAAGTGTGCTCGCTACGATTGTTTTTATTCAAATGGGAAAAAAGAACTCCAATTCTTTTATCGATTTTAAATTGTTTAAAAGCATGACCTATACAGGAGCAACCATTTCCAACTTTTTACTGAATGGAACCGCCGGTATTTTAATTATCGCCATGACTTTGATACAATTAGGTGGCGATTGGAGCGCTCAACAAGCCGGATTATTAACTTTGGGATATGCCATTGCTATAGTGTCGTTCATTCGCGTTGGTGAAAAACTCCTTCGAAAACACGGGCCGCGAAAACCAATGATTTGGGGAGCATTGATTGTAATTCTTTCCATTGCACTTTTGCTGCCGACACATTATTACCTCTCCTCGTATCAGTGGTTAGTGGTTGTTGCTTTTACACTTTTCGGATTGGGACTTGCTTTTTATGCCACTCCATCAACAGATGCGGCACTCACTGCTCTCCCGGACAATCAAATTGGTAGCGGATCGGGAATTTATAAAATGGCATCCTCGTTGGGAGCTTCTTTTGGAGTCGCAATTTCCGCTACCGTATTGACTGTTTTTTCAAATGACCCTGAATCTATTCAATGGATTGAAGGAGTATTTAATTATGTCGGAAGACAAGACAATACTGCGGTTCGGGAAGCGGCATTTTTTGCTTTTGGAGTAAATCTGTTGATGGCAATCGCCGCACTTATTTCCATTATGATGACCATCCCGAAAAAATCACCTAAATAATATAAACTTAAAAAATAAGCTATGAATCGAGTAATTCAAAAACTAGAAGAAGATAAAACACAAATTCAAGAATGGTTTGAATATATGCACCAACATCCCGAGTTATCTATGCAGGAAGAAAACACGGCAACATACATTGCTGATTTGGTTCGTTCCTGGGGTTATGAAGTTGAAACGGGAGTCGGAAAACATGGGATTGTCGCTTCGCTAACTGTGGGGAACAACAATAAATCCATCGGACTCAGAGCCGACTTTGATGCTTTGCCCATTCAGGAAGTCAACAACCTTCCCTACAAAAGTAAATATGAAGGAATCGCTCATCTTTGTGGCCATGACGGTCATACGAGTATGTTATTGGCTGCAGGTAAATATTTGTCAGAAACAAGAAATTTTAACGGTACAATTCGATTGATTTTCCAGCCCGGCGAAGAAACTATGGAAGGCGGTCCGGCAATGATTGCCGATGGTTTGTTTGAACGTTTCCCCGTCGATGCCGTATTTGGAATGCACAATATGCCGGGATTAAAATTAGGCGAATTTTATTTTACAGACGGCGAAGTAATGGCTGCGGTGGATAATTGGGAAGTTGAGATTGTAGGTAAAGGTAGCCACGGAGCCATGCCCGAACATGGCATTGATCCCATCGTTGCGGGTTCCTCGCTGATAATGGCACTGCAAAGCATCGTAGCCCGAAACGTAGCACCGGCAAATAGCGCAGTAGTAACAGTTGGTGCTTTCTTATCAGGTAATGCCGGAAACGTAGTAGCACAATCGGCAATCCTAAGATTGTCCATTCGAACCAAAACTCCCGAAGACAGGGTATTGGTTTTGGATAGGGTTCGCCAATTAGTAAAACATCAGGCAGAAAGTTTTGGATGTACTTATGATATCAGAGAAGGTGTTCCGGGTGCGGTATTGGTAAATTCAGAAAAAGAAACATTGGAAGCTTATGAAATAGCAAAAAATGCTTTTGGAGAAACGCAAACACATTATCCCGGACCGACATTTTTAGGGTCAGAAGATTTTGCTTTTATGCTTCAAAAAAAACCGGGAACTTACTGCTTTATAGGAAATGGTGATACGCCAATGGTTCATCATCCGGAATTTACATTCAATCCTGAATTGTTGACAAAAGGTGCTGCTTATTGGGTGGAACTTACAGAAGCTTATTTAAAAGCATAATTTTATAGAACCGTTTTTAACTTTTAGCTATATAATGCCCATCTTCTTTTAATTGGAAAGAAAACTCAGACAACAACTTCATTGAATCGTAGAATCTTAATTAATCTCTTTTTGTTTAGATAATTTATTGTATATTATCGCCATTGCTATTTTCTTAGCTCATTTTTTTATAGGAAAAACGCCGGGTCTTAACATTAATATTTTTATTTTTTTAATGTGTCGGGTTGATTCTTATTTATGTTTAACACAAAAACCTTATTAAATGATTAATTATGAAATGAAGTACCGCGCATTTCAAGTTCGAAATTTTCGTGATATCCCTCAAATCCAGGCCTTGAGCGAAGAAGAAAAACAAAACATTGAAATCGTGGGAAACGTATTTCCTTTTAAAGTAAACAACTATGTAATTGACGAACTAATCGACTGGGACGATTATTTGTCAGATCCGATTTTCAGACTAACATTTCCACAAAAGGATATGTTGACAGAAGCGGATTTCAATACGATGAAAAAGGCATTGGATGATAATGTGGACAGAAAAACACTTAAGTTAATTGCAGATTCCATACGAGAAAAACTCAATCCGCATCCGGCAGGCCAAATGGAACTAAACGTACCTGAATATCAAGGAGAAGAACTGCACGGTGTTCAGCACAAATACAAACAAACATTATTATTTTTCCCCAGCTCGGGACAAACCTGCCACAGTTATTGTACTTTCTGTTTCAGATGGGCACAATTTGTCGGTATGGACGGACTGAAGTTCGCAGCCAGAGAAACCGAACAGCTGATGGGATATCTTACAGAACATCACGAAGTCACCGATTTACTGTTTACCGGTGGCGATCCGATGATTATGAGTTTCAAAGTATTCAAACAGTACATTGAACCTTTCTTAGACCCGAATAACGGTACCAACATTCAAACCATCCGAATCGGAACTAAAGTGTTGGGTTTCTGGCCATATAAATTTATTACCGACAAAGATGCCCAAGATTTTTTAGACCTATTTAAAAGAATTCACGACAGTGGTATTAATTTAACCTTAATGGCACATTTTAATCATGAAAGTGAATTAAAAACCGACGCCGTAAAAGAAGCTGTGAGACTAATCAAAAAAACGGGAGCGCAAATCAGAACGCAATCTCCGTTGATTAAAAACATCAATGACGATGCCGATATGTGGGCACGCATGTGGCGACAGCAAGTTAATATGGGAATGATTCCATATTATATGTTTGTTGAAAGAGACACCGGAGCAAGACATTATTTTGAAGTTCCTTTAGAAAAAACGTGGGAAATTTTCCAGCAAGCGTATCAACAAGTAAGCGGAATTTGCCGAACCGTACGCGGACCGAGTATGTCATGTACTCCGGGGAAAGTTCAAATCGTAGGAATTAGCGAAATTCCGGTTAACGGAAGCATTCAAAAAGTTTTTGTGCTTCAGATGATTCAAGGAAGAAATCCGGATTGGGTAAATCGACCTTTTTATGCAAAGTACGACCCTAATGCACGCTGGATAGATGACCTTGAACCTGCTTTTGGAGATAAGTTTTTCTTTGAAAATGAATTGGAGGAATTTTATGAAGAAGCAGATTTCAAAGAAGCATACGCTTAATTTTAGCTAATTAATTTTTCAACCTCAAGCTCCCTTTTTCGGGAGCTTTTTTTTATATAGAAAGATTGACAACTAAAAAAATACACCTTATATTTTAGGGAAGCTGCGGAACAAAAAAATCTGCAAAGACACTTGGAGTCAAAACCATAGGAGATTTCTGTTTCATTTTTTCTAAATTTGTCAATCAAACTCTAATCAACAAATGAAAAATCAGCTGCTTGAACGTGTTTATGACCATCCGCTTATCGGAGCAGAAGATCTTAAAAAAATCATCGCCGCACATCAAAAAATCACGTTCCAAAAAGGCGACTTCATTCTTGAAAAAGAAACAACTGCCCAAAATTATCTGATTCTCGAAAGCGGACTGATGCGCTCATTTACCTATGATTATAGCGGAAACGACATTACCACCGACTTCTTCTGCCCACCCGATGTAGTCATTGAAGTTCTCTCCCTTTTTCAACGGGTTCCTTCACAAGAAAATATTCAGGCAGTAACCACCTGCGTTTGTCACAAAATTGAATTTGATGTTTTTCAGGAGCTATACCATTCCATTCCGGGGTTTTCAGAATGGGGACGTCTGTGGATGACCGGAAAATTATTCCGATTTAAACAACGTTCACTCGAAATGATTACCACCTCAGCCAAAGAACGTTATGAAAATCTCATTAAAGAAAAACCGCAAATTGTACTTCATTCGCCATTAAAACACATTGCAAGTTATTTGGGAATTACAGACACTTCCTTCAGTCGCATTCGAAAGGAAATTTAACAATCTAACGGATATTTCTTGTCTTATGACAAGTTTTATCACGGAACTAAGAACTACATTTGTTTCAGTTATTTTGTTTGTTTAATAAGAAATTGACATCAAAATACCGCTTATTTTTATTTTTCAATTAAACGATACACCCGAATGACACTTAATCCTTATTTAAATTTTGACGGAAATGCAGAAGAAGCATTTCGTTTTTATCAATCGGTTTTTGGCGGAGAACTCTTTGTCCAACGGATGCATGAAGTTCCCGGAACCGAAGACCTGCCCGACGATGAAAAAAACAGAGTGATGCACGTGGGATTGCCCATCGGAAACGGACAATACCTGATGGCTTCCGACTGCCTGCCGAGCAAAGGTCAAATACTTCACCGAGGAAACAACAATTATATTTCCCTGACTCCCGACAGCCGAGAAGAAGCAAATCGTATTTTTAATGCACTTTCTGCGGATGGAACGGTCGAAATGCCGATGGAAGACATGTTCTGGGGCGATTATTTCGGATCGTTTATAGACAAATACGGCGTTTGCTGGATGATTAATTTTCCAAATACAAAATAAACCATGAAACTTACCGCAAAAGCCGGTTTGCAAATCCAAAAACCCATAACGGAAGTATTTGAAGCCATTGTAAATCGGGAACATTTGACAAAATATTTCATTTCCAAGAGCTCAGGACACCTGAAAACGGGAGAAGAACTCTTCTGGGAATTCGGAGATTTTCCCGGAATGTTTCCCGTAATAAACATAAAGACGAATCCGTCCGGCTTCATTTCATTTGTATGAGATGAAGAAACCGTGGTAAACATAACGTTAACCGAACAACCCGATAAAAGTACGGTTATAACCATCACAGAAAGCGAAAAAGAATTAAATGCAAAAAA
The DNA here is from genome assembly GCA_964636665.1 of uncultured Flavobacteriaceae bacterium. Taxonomy (GTDB): domain Bacteria; phylum Bacteroidota; class Bacteroidia; order Flavobacteriales; family Flavobacteriaceae; genus JAAYLC01. Next base: position 5,565 of record CAZWVT010000052.1, on the reverse strand, counting down.
TCTTAAATGGCTTACGGAAAACACTTCTGGTTGGACGAATTTCTTGGATTGCCTAAAAGCATATTTGGAATATGGAATTCAACTTCGTAAAGGAGCTTTTAACTATTTAAAACCTCAATAATGAAACCTACAGTAATAAATATTGAAGTCATAATCAACCGAGGAATTGCAGATGTATGGAATTATTATACCAATCCCCAACACATTGTCGGTTGGAATTTCGCAATCGATGACTGGCATTGTCCAAATGCGACAAATGATTTGAATGTCGGAGGAAAATACTTCGCACGAATGGAAGCCAAAGACGGAAGTTTCGGTTTCGACCTCATTGGTATTTATAATGAAATCATTCCGAATCAAAAGTTGTCTTACATTCTTGAAGATCAACGAAAAGTTGTAACAACATTTAAAGATTTATTTGGTAAAACCCAAGTAAATACAGCTTTTGAAGCCGAGTCAACTAATCCAAAAGACAAGCAGAAAGCGGGATGGCAGTCTATTTTGAATAATTTTAAAAAATATGTTGAAAACAACCCCAACCAACATCAGCAAAAACGACATCTCTTAGTATAAAGGGACAGGAAATGTGAATTAATAAGTTAAAGTCAAAATAATTTTCATCCAAACAAATGAAAGACTCGATACAGAACATAGAGAATTTTTTATGGTATGATTTTCCGAAAGTAAAAAGAGACACGAAAATTTTGAAATTACAAATAAACAACCTCTAAAACAAAATATTATGAAACCTGCAATATTGCTGATATTTCTAATGGTTTTAAACTCCGGATTTGCAAAAATTCATCCCAATATTTATGAAGGTGACCAGATAAAAAAAACATTGAAAAACAATGTAAACCCGGACGATACTACCAATTCTGAAATTGCAAATCAAAAAATAATTCCATTTTTGACCTTTCAAAAAGACGATGCGGAACAAGCCATGAATTTTTATATCAGCTTGTTTGAAAATTCAAAAATCATTCACATCCAAAGATGGGGAAAAGACGACCCCGGAAAAGAAGGAACTGTAATGCACGCCGAATTTGAGCTAAATGGTCAACGGTTTATGTGTAGTGACAGTCCGCCAATACACAATTGGGATTTCTCGCCTGCTGTTTCTAACTATGTAGCCTGTGAAACCGAAGCAGAAATTCAAAATTTGTTTACAAAACTTTCGGAGGACGGAACGATAGCCATGCCTTTGAACAATTATGGGTTCAGCAAAAAGTTTGGTTGGGTTATCGACCGTTTCGGGGTTTCATGGCAGTTGAATTTGCAATAAAAATTATAACCTATGAAAACATTTCAATTTAAAATAGAAATCAAAGCTCCGCCAGAAAAAGTTTACACCACCATGCTCGGTTTGAACGACAAAACGTCTTATGAAGCTTGGACTTCGGTATTCAATCCCACTTCAACTTATGAAGGAAATTGGGACAAAGACTCTAAAATTCGTTTTATCGGTACTGATGAAAAAGGAAATAAAGGCGGAATGTTGTCGGAAATCGCAGAAAATATTCCCAACAAATTCGTCTCTATTCGTCATTACGGAATTATTAAAAACGAGAAAGAAATTACTTCCGGCGAAGAAGTGGATGGATGGTCAGGAACATTGGAAAATTATTCGTTTGAAAAACTTGATAAAAATACTTTAATAACGGTATCAATTGATATTGCTGAATCGCATTCGGATTATTTCGAACAGACATATCCAAAAGCTTTACAAAAACTTAAAAACATTATAGAAAATGAATAACATTCATTCTGATATCCAAGCATATCATGGCAAGTTATCTGAAAGCGAAAAATTATTATGTGAAGCTTTGGCATGCGAAATTGATAACTGTTTGCCGGAAGCTGAAAGCAAGATATGGCATGCTCATCCTGTTTGGTTTTTGGATGGAAATCCGATAGCAGGATACAGCAGACAAAAACCGGGAATCCGGTTAATGTTTTGGAGTGGCGCCGACTTTGAAGAACCGGAGCTGAATGTCAGGGGAAAAAAATTTAAAGATGCTTCCGTTTTTTACAACGATGTTTCCGAAATCAATTCTGAAGCTTTAAGGCGGTGGCTCCACAAAGCCAGAGGAATCCAATGGGATTATAAAAATCTAATCAAACGAAAGGGAAAATTGGAGCGTTTAAAATAACCGATAAATTAATTTAATTCATACACGATGCAACAAAAAGAAAACATTGCCTGCTGGTTCGAAATCTATGTCAACGACATGGATAGAGCCAAAAGATTTTACAGTAACGTATTGGATGTGGAACTCCTGGACGCACCGGAAATGGAAGGCATGTCCGAGATGCAAATGGCTTATTTTCCATGGGTTGAAAATGCACCCAACGCCAATGGAGCCCTTGTAAAAATGAAAGACATGCCTGGAGGAGGCGGAGGAACACTAATTTATTTCCAATGTGACGATTGTGCCGTAGAAGAAAGTCGCGTGGAAGCAGAAGGCGGAAAAGTCATCCAACCAAAAATGTCGCTCGGCGAACACGGCTTTTGCGCGTTGTGCTCCGATACAGAAGGAAACAGTTTTGGATTGCATTCGATGAAATAATTCAATCACTGCCAGATATGGATTCCGTTTAAAATATCTTGAATCTGAAAATTGACGATTACACATTTATGAATGTTGAAACCCGAAAAATCAAACTTCATCATCCTGAATATCTTATTTTTGCAAAATAGAAGGAAAGCATCTGAATAATCACTTAACAAACCAGAAAATCAAATTCTCTAACCATTTACGAATCAAGTCAAAATGAAAATTCTAAAAAAAATCATTATTGTATTGGCAATTGTCATCGCAATACCGCTTATTGTCGCTTTGTTTGTTCCGAACGAATCCACCAGTGAAGGACAAACAGTTATAAACAAGCCCAAACAAGAGGTGTTCGAATACATCAAACATGTAAAAAACCAAGATAATTTCGGTGTGTGGCAACGCTCCGATCCGGATATGCACACCACTTCCGAAGGGATAGACGGCACTGTCGGATTCAAATACAGTTGGGACAGTGACAAACTTGGAAAAGGCGCTCAGGTCATTACGCATATCGAACCGGGGACACGGATGGAATCGGATATGTTTTTCTACAATTTTAACGATACGCCGAGCAAAGCTTACATTTCGGTTGAAGCACAAACTCCCGAGCAAACCCTTGTAAGATGGGGCATTAGATGGACGACCCCGTATCCGTGGAACCTGATGAGTTTGTTTTACAATATGGACAAAGATTTTAATAAAGGATTGGAAACACTCAAAGAAATTCTGGAAGCTCGGGAAAGTCAACCTGATGACCGCACTTTTGCACTCAATTATTATCGGGAAACCGTGCAAGATTTAGAACGTTTGCTTGCGGATTTGACTACCGAACAACTGCACTTTAAACCTACAAAAGAATCCTGGAGCATTAGTCAGTGTATAGAACACATCATCATTACCGAAGCCATGATTTTTGACATGATTCAAGAAACGATGGAAAAACCGGAAAATCCCGAGCGCCGAGACGAGATTATGTTTTCCGACGATGCCATCCTCGCTATGTCCACCGATCGCAATCAAAAATATAAAGCTCCCGAAATGTTGATTGCCAAAGGAAAATACAACGCTCCCGAAACAGCGCTCAACGATTTAAAAGAACAACGAAAAGCATTGGTTTCTTTTATCGAAAGAATCCCGATGGAGGAGTTTAGAAATCATATCAGCGACGGTCCTTCCGGTCCTACCGATGCGTATCAGTCATTGTTGTTCTTAGCCGGACATACAGCGAGGCATACCCTGCAAATTGAGGAGATTATGGCGACAGTGGATTTTCCGTAAAGAAAAGTTTTGAATAAATCCATACCGGTAAAAACAACTGACTCCTATGAATTACAGCATTCCGTCTCGCTGCGGTTTGCTTTAATTTCTTCTTTTTTCAAAAAAATTGGGGTTTATTTACAGGCAACAGATTTTATTTTGCAAAAAAAGATTCTCTCAAATTTAATCCAGTGTAGTAATTTTCCGAATCCAAGTTTTAATTACTTCCGGTTGTAAATCTTCATATTTTTTGATTTTTATGTGGCGCATATTTTTTCCCGTTCCTTCCAAAAGATGTACGTGGTCTTTTATTTTTTCGTAATTAAATATGCCAAAAGTCAAATAGGATTTTGTAGCTTTAAAATATGCAACGTCCATATCAGTAGCAAATACCGGTCTGCCCCATTTGAAGTTCTCCGTTACCGATGGATTTTCGCTGAGTATAAGCGTCCTGAGCGTCTCCATAATTTTTTGTTGTTCTTCCGGAGCTTCTAAAATATATTTGGTTATTTTTTCATTCATTTTATTTACACTATCAATTAAAAGGAGAGTTAACTGACTGGTTTTGAATGTCGATTCAAAATTATTGGCAAGAAGACAAACTTACCTTTTTTTAAGTTTTTCCACAACTTTTTCAAGTTCTTCCGGATTCTGTGTACCTATCACAAACGTTTTCCCGTTTTTCAAACGAACGTACAGCCCTTTATTTCCCCGAATATTAAACACAGTTCCGTACTTCATTGTATATCGGATTCCCCACCCGCCTACAAAACCGTATTTTATGACTTTTATAATCTCAATTTCCTCAAAAGGGAAACTGCGTTTTGGAAACGGATAAAATTGATAAGATAAATATTGGGGATTGATTTCTGTTTTCAATCGCAATAGCAGAAAAAACAATAAAATCATCAAACAAAACAAAGTCGTCACTATAATTAAACTGTCTGATACCGGCGTTTCTCCCACATTCTCTCCCAGTATAATTTGTCTATAAAATACAACAAAAGGAACACCGCAAGCCAAAAGTAAAGTTACCCACACCCACCATTGATTAAACCGTTGATTTTCGACAAAGAAAGATTTCATCGTATTGATTTTTTAGTTAACCAACGAAAAGTAAAACAATTTTCGGCACATTGATTTTAAAAATATGTTTTTATGTGAAAAATTCAAACTTAATGTTTACCGGCATAAAATGAATGCCCGCAAAATCGGTAATTCCTTTAAATTGATGTTTTACCTTTGGAGGAATAATGTAGGCATCGCCGGGTTTCATATGAATTTCTTCGGAATCTATAAACAAGATGCATTCTCCTTCGTGAATAAAAATTATCGATTCTACATCTGCGGAGTGTTTTGGCAGGAAATAATCGGCTTTTCCTTTCATTCGTTTGGCCGTATATTCTGTTCCTTGCGCTAATAATTTGACGTTGGGCTTCATTGATTTTTCCATATTTCGTGTTTTTTTCTAATTAGAATTCAATTTCTTTAAAAATATAAAAATTGAAAGAATTAACGTGTTAAGAAACATACATGATTGTGGAAATACACGTAGAACTTGGATGACGCGCTTAGGTTAAGAAATAAACATCACAAAAATGTACATAAGAAAGGATATAAATATCAACCCGTTTTTACGTTAATAGTTACAAAGTATAAATAGCACTAAATTTAGATGCTAATCAAAGATGCAAACCACATTCTTTCTTTTCATTCAAATCGGTGCGCCCTGCTCTTCCTTCCCCCGGAA
>CAZWVT010000051.1:0-13011 GCA_964636665.1 uncultured Flavobacteriaceae bacterium | reverse complement strand
AAAAAAAGCCTGTTCCCGATAATTTCGGAACAGGCTTCAAATTAAATAAGTCTAAATTATTTAGTGTTTGATAATTTTAAAAGTCTTATCTAAACCACTTTCAAAAGTTACTTTGAAGATATAGGCTCCTGTTGTTAAACTAGAGATATCCACTTGACCATTTGAAAAATTGTTGTTATTCAAAACTACTTGTCCAAGTAAGTTGTATGCAACGACGTTTGTAATGGGTTGATTTGCTTGGATATTCAAAATATTTTCTGCAGGATTCGGAAAGTAAGAAAAACCGGTAACTAAGTTATCTTCGATTCCAACAGTTCCGTCGTGAGCTGTCCAGATAATATCATCAAGGGTAATTTGTCCTACATCGCCCGGGTTTACAAATCTCAAAACGAAATCTCCGTCAACTTCAACGGTGATAGTTCCTGAAGATTTGACAACTTCCAATTCATCGTTACTGGTAGCGGTATAGATTAAATCATTATTTACATAAACCTCCATATGCACATCTTTGGAAAAAGCTTGCATATACGAAAATTCAAGTGTTCCGATTCCTCCGGGAATTAGAGCAGATTCAAGAAACATAGGTTCTGCTCGGTTTCTTCCTAAAGTAATTGCCTTTCCATTTAATTCGATATCTCCACGGCACTGTCCATAGGTCCATTCAATACCATCCTGACCAATAAAAGAGCCATTTCCATAGCTGTTTCCGGTGGTGTCCAAATTGTCAAAAGTTTCGTGACCTTGGGCAAACATCAACCCACTAAACAAAAGTGCGCACCCTAGTAGAATTTTCTTCATGATTATTTCTTTAAATTTATTACAATCGCAAAATTAAATAAAACTTGTCAATTATCCAATTACATAAAGGTTACATTGTGAATAATTTTATGTTTAGCAATCTTTAGACGAAAAGGACTAAATTTTATATACAAAACAGCAATGCCGCTTCAAATTAAAGGCGGCATTGTCTTTTTATTCCCATAGAGGAATCTATTTTACCAATACTCTAAAACTTTCTTTTTCTCCGTTGTCAAAAGTAATGTAAAACAGATAAGCACCTGCCGGTAGTGAGCCTACATCTATTTGATTGTTGGAAAAATGCTGGTCGGATATCAATAATTGCCCCAGCATATTATATCCGGAAACAGAAATAATGGGTCTGTTTGCATTGAGATACAACACATCATTGGCAGGGTTTGGATAGTATGAAAACTCAGTTAAAGAAAGGTCTCCAATTCCTATAATGGTCGAATCTACAACGAGGGTGTAATCTTCAAATTCTCCATAATAATCTAAATCAAAAAGACAAGGATCGTCCGGAGCCGGTTCATTTTGTCCGGTAGCTAACAGTGCAAGTCGCATGCGGTATTGACCATCATCTGCTCCTACAGGAATTGTAATAATATCCTCAAGCGTAACACCTTGTCCGCCGTTGTCTATTTCACCAACATATTCGGATGCATCAAAAACTTCATCTTGATTCCAATCAATCCATAAAGAAACTCGCTCGTACCAACCGCTACCAACGGTAACAGATATCGGATAAGAATCTCCGGGAGCAACAGTTGCGGTCAAATGCGTATAATCACCGTATCCGTCAGGGCTGCATCCTGTAGGATTGTTTATTTCTCTGAAGGTAACGTTGGTAATCACATCGTCATCTTCACAATTTGCTCCGGGAATACAATAGCCCGAAGGAGGGTTTAAATCCGGATCACAAGTTCCCGACAGATTGAAAATCATATACGTATCAATAAGAGGATCCCAAGTGGCACCGCCATCCGGACTGTTCATAGGAATAATCGGATGACTTCCGACTTCCGAAGCCAACCACCATACAGTAGTACCGCTCGGCACAGTCATGGTGACTTCCATCCAATAATCTCCCTGAGTAAAAATCAACGGGTTGCTGCTCAAATCGAAAGTCAAATGATAAATGGGATCTCCGAAAGCCATCCCGTATTGATTCGAATCCGTGTGAATAGTCGTCAAGGTCTGAACAATAGTTCCAGGCTCACCGTTATTGTCCTCTCTAAAATTAAACGTTACACTATCAGGCAGTTCCGGTTGGTTGACATCGACAGTAATGGTGTCAACGGTAAAAATAGTGGAAGGATCGACAGTAAATCCCGCTGCAACACGGAAAAGAGTTGTTTCGGTAATGTTAAGTCCATTGTCAAATGAATTTGTGGTAATGTCTCCTTGGTCGCATTTGTTTGTAATAAGATTGGATGAATGGATTGAAGATGTAATGGTATTGTTTTCAAGAAACTTATGCGTATCAGTTGCCGTATTCGATTGACTTACAGCAGCTTTCTTGGATTTGAATTGTTCGGATTTTACAGCCTGCCCCTGTGCGGTCAGTGAAATCAGACTGAAAAATAATCCTGATAAAATAATTTTTTTCATAATCAATTGTTATTATCGGTTAATAATTTCGATGAAATTAAATAAATATTAATGAGTTGACAAACATTTGCAGATAAAATCTAAAAACGATGTTTCAATATCGGCTATAGAATAAAAGTTTTATTAAAGTAAAATCCTAATTCACAAGCAATAAAGAGTTATGGGTGATTGTTTTTAAATTCCTTAGTATATTTGTCGCCAAACAACCCAAATATTTATATGAGTAGTCAAAAAAAGTTTGTTTTAATCATCTTGATAACTTTAAATCTCGGATTGATATTTATTTATTTTAAATATCTGTTTTTGAGTCCTGCCATTATTAAAATTTTCGGATTGATCGTTTTACTCTACCTAATTTATCTTACTGTAGATTATTATAAATCAGCAAAAAAATCTTAAGAATTCTAAATACTTAACCTATGTCATCTGCTAACAATAAAAGAAATGTTCAAATTGCCATTGGCGTCGTATTAGCCATTTTTACTTTAATCATTCTGCTAAATTCTTGGACGACCATCAAGCCGGGAGAACGCGGTTTTATGTACAAACCCTTCGCATCGCAAAGTATCGATGTCGATAAAGTTTACGGTCAAGGAACTTATTTTATGTTGCCGTGGAACAAAATGTTTACCTATGAAGTCTTTCGAAAATCCAATGAATACGAGCAAAAATTCTTGGATAGAAACGGAATGGACATCGATTTGTCGGTATCGGTAAACTATAATATTATTCCCGACCAAGTAGCCAATCTTCATCTTGAATATAGAGAAGAATATAAAAAGTTTGTCGATGAAATATCGCGGGGAGCTTTTAAAGACATTATCGGTCGCTATACTTATGAAGAAGTTTTCTCAACAAAAAGAGAAGAATTGGAAAAAGAAATGGAAGATAAAATACGCACGAGTTTCCAAGGAAATTTTCTCAATCTGAATTACGTAAAAATCATCGATGTCGTCTTACCTGCACAAATAGCCGCACAGATTAAAGAAAAAGAAACTCAAAAACAACGCAATCTTACCGCTGAGCAAAAAGCATTGGAGCAAAAATATCTTGCCGATGCCAGAATTGAACAGGCACGTGGCGATTCTGCTCAAGTAGTTTCTGCACGATTCAGAGCCGAAGCAATCCGTCTTGAAGCAAGAGAACTGTCAGCCAATCCGCTTTATATAGAATATAAAAAGTGGGAAAAATGGGACGGACAAGGTTCTCCTTTCGGTGAAGGAAATGTTTTTGGAGGCGATGTAAGCATTCTTAAACAGCAGAAATAAGAAATCTGCTTATTTGTTTTTCCGCTTTTCGTGTTTTTCCATCTCTTTTTGATGTTGGTAATTTCTCATTTTAAGAATATTTTCTCGATTTAACAGGTATTTGTTGAAGTCTTTATCTTTCCATCGATGATATATAAAGACCGGCATCAGAATAAAAAAGCCGACCAATACCGAAATGCCAATGAGAAAATTGCCGGCGTTTTCATGTGTTCCTTGAACATAAAAACCGGAAATCAGTACGATTACGACCAAAATAAAGAGGATGTTTAAGAAATATTTCATTTTATTAATGTCTTGGAATTGAAGAAGATTCGTCAAGCTGAAGACTCAAGTTCAGTTCTTTTAATTGTTCTTCGTCGATTGGTGCCGGAGCATCAATCATCACATCTCTTCCTGCATTGTTTTTAGGAAAAGCGATAAAATCCCGAATGGATTCATGACCTCCCAAAATAGCAACCAAACGGTCTAATCCAAATGCAATTCCACCGTGTGGCGGTGCGCCGTATTCAAAAGCATCCATCAAAAAACCGAATTGTTTGCGTGCTTCTTCCGGTGAAAATCCAAGGAAATCAAATATTCCGGATTGTGTTTCTTTATCGTGAATCCGAATTGATCCACCGCCGATTTCATTTCCGTTTAAAACCAAATCATAAGCATTGGCTTTAACAGCACCCGGATTGGTTTCAAGAAGTGGCAAATCTTCAGGTTTTGGTGCGGTAAAAGGATGGTGCATCGCATAATAACGTCCGGTTTCTTCATCCCATTCCAACAATGGGAAATCCACTACCCATAAAGGAGCAAACTCGTCTTTTTTGCGAAGTCCCAATCGCTCGCCCAAATACATACGCAAAGCACTCATTTGCGGACGTACTTTATGAGTATCTCCGGAAAGAATCAGAATCAAATCATTGGGCTGGGCACCGGTAATTTCTGCCCATTTTGCGAAATCTGCTTCTTCATAAAATTTATCGACAGATGATTTGTAAGTGCCGTCCTCATTACAACGGAGATAGACCATTCCCATTGCGCCCACTTGTGGGCGTTTGACCCAGTCAATAAGAGAATCGATTTCTTTTCTCGAATAAGCATTGCCGTTTGGAACAGCAATTCCAACTATTAATTCAGCTTGATTAAATACTTTAAAATCACGGTGTTGAGCTGCTTCGTTAAGTTCGCCAAATTGCATTCCAAACCGGATGTCCGGCTTGTCGTTTCCGTATAGTCGCATCGCATTGTCATAAGTCATTCGAGGAAAATCTGAAACTTCCACACCTCGAATGGTTTTTAAAAGATGCTTTGTCAATCCTTCAAAAGTGTTTAAAATGTCTTCTTGTTCTACGAAAGCCATCTCACAATCAATTTGTGTAAACTCAGGTTGGCGATCGGCGCGCAAATCTTCATCTCGAAAACAGCGGACAATTTGAAAATATTTATCCATTCCGCCTACCATCAATAACTGTTTAAAGGTTTGCGGCGATTGCGGCAACGCATAAAACTGACCTTTGTTCATCCTCGAAGGAACCACAAAATCACGCGCGCCTTCAGGAGTGGATTTTATCAGATAAGGCGTTTCTACTTCAATAAAGTCTTTATTGGATAAGTAATTTCGAACTTCCATACTGACTTTATGACGAAGAATCAAGTTTTCGCGGATGGGTGTTCTCCGAATGTCCAGATACCGATATTTCATCCTTAAATCTTCTCCGCCGTCGGTTTTATCTTCGATTGTGAAAGGCGGAGTGACAGATTTATTTAAAACGGATATTTCATTGACTAAAATTTCAATATCACCTGTTGGTAATTGCGGATTCTTGGATTCTCTCTCAATAACGGTTCCTTTGACGCGAATTACATATTCCCTACTTAAATCAGAGGCAACTTGCATCATTTCGGCAGTTGTTCGTTTTTCATCAAAAATAAGTTGAGTGATTCCGTAGCGATCACGCAAATCAATCCAAATCATAAATCCTTTATCGCGTATCTTTTGTACCCATCCACTTAAGATGACTTCCTTTTCAACATCACCGATGCGTAATTCTCCGTTGGTATGCGTTCTATACATTAAATTTATATTATAGGATAGTTGTCCGATTATCAATATTTTTTGAGAGTGCAAATTTACTCAATAATCTATTGTTTTACGAATCAATAGAAAACAAGATGTGTTATAAAGAATGTTTTCACAGTTTTATTTTTAATTTATAGGAGGTTGCAAATTACTTTTTGTTTATTATGCTATTGAATTCATAGACTTGGATTAATTTTACACAAATTTTTTTAAATGGAAATTCTCAAAGAATACATTGATTTTCTGAATCAAAAATTAGCAGAAACGACAATTGTCAAAGAACCGCTTCAACTTTATACGCCCATTGAATATATCCTTTCTATCGGAGGCAAAAGAATCCGCCCTGCACTTACTTTAATGACATGTGATTTATTGGCTGACGATTATCAAAAAGCATTGCCTGCAGCTATGGCGGTAGAAATGTTTCATAATTTTTCCTTGATTCACGACGATATTATGGACAATGCGCCCTTGCGTAGAGGGTATCCAACCGTTCATGAAAAATGGGATGTGAGTACCGGCATACTTTCGGGCGATGCCATGTTGATTTTGGCATATCGTTATTTTGAATCTTATGATGCGGAGAAATTTCAAGATTTAGCCAAATTATTTAGTAAAACCGCCCTTGAGGTTTGCGAAGGTCAGCAATTGGACATGGATTTTGAAAATAGAGACGATGTGGGGATGGAGGAGTATATCCTGATGATTGAACAAAAAACAGCGGTATTGTTAGGTGCGGCGATGAAAATGGGAGCCATAGTAGCTGATGCATCCTCGGAAGAGCAAGAAAAGTTATATGAATTCGGGAAAAATCTCGGAATTGCATTTCAGTTGCAAGATGATTATTTAGACACTTTCGGCGATCCAAAATTCTTTGGAAAACAAAAAGGGGGCGATATCATTGCCAACAAAAAAACAATTCTCTTTCTCTTGGCAAAAAACCTTGGCAGTCCGACTCAAGTAACTGAGTTATTGCATCTTTTTTCGGTTACTCCTAAAGATTCCGAACAGAAAATAAAAACTGTAAAAGAAATTTACAATCAATCGGGAGTGGTGCAAGCAACAAGAAATCAAATTGAGAAATACCGTCGTATTGCCTTGGATAATCTGGAAAATTTATCCTTGCCGGAAAGTAAAAAAACATGGCTGAAAATATTTGTTTCTGAATTGATGGAAAGAAATATATAAAAACAAAAAATTAAACAAACGAAAATCACAGTCTTATTATATAGTTTGACAGTAACAGCATTATGAGAAACTTGTCATAAATTGAACTATTTATTTGTACTTTTGTGTCGTTTTATAAACAAGCGCTTTTTTCTAAAAAAAAATGGATAAATATTCTTTTCTAAATACCATTCACCCATCACAACTGGAAGACTTATACGAACAATATCTGAAATATCCGGATAGTATCGAACCGAGCTTGAGAGCTTTTTTTCAAGGTTTTGATTTTGGGAGCGAATCTGCATTAAATTCCGCAGAAACCATTTCGGATTCAAACAGAAAACCCAAGGATGACGAATCTTGTGATGATATTATCAAAGAATTTCAAGTAATTCGATTGATAGACGGCTATCGAACGAGAGGTCATCTGTTTACCAAGACAAATCCTGTGAGGGAACGACGACAGTATGAACCAACTTTGGACATTGAGAATTTCGGATTGTCAAGAAACGATTTGGATTTAAAATTTCAAGCCGGTGAAATTATCGGTATCGGAATTGCTTCTTTAAAAGAGATAATCAGACATTTAGAAAAAACCTATTGCGACTCCATCGGCATAGAATATATGTATATTCGAAATCCCGATAAAATTGAGTGGATTCAGCAGTATTTAAACAAAACCAACAATCAGCCGGATTTTAATGCCGACAAGAAGAAAAGAATCTTACAGAAACTTACCGAAGCTGTTGGATTTGAACATTTCCTTCACACAAAATACGTAGGTCAAAAACGCTTTTCATTGGAAGGTGGAGAAAGTTTGATTCCCGCATTAGACATTCTTATCGAAAATGCTGCTGAAAAAGGAGTGAAAGAATTTGTGATGGGAATGGCTCATAGAGGTCGATTAAATACGCTTACAAATATTTTTGGCAAAAGCGCGAAAGATATTTTCACCGAATTTGACGGGAAAGATTATGTAGAAGATATTTTTGACGGAGATGTAAAATATCACTTAGGTTGGACTTCTCAGAGGAATGTCAACGGCAAAGAAATAAATTTGAATATTGCACCGAATCCGTCACATTTGGAAGCTGTCGGCGCAGTGGTTCAAGGAATTGCACGAGCAAAACAAGATGATTATTACAAAGACACTCCCGAAAGTGTGCTGCCGATTGTAGTGCACGGAGATGCCGCGATCGCCGGGCAGGGAATTGTCTATGAAATTGTCCAAATGGCTCAGTTAGAGGGTTATAAAACAGGTGGAACCATTCATATTGTCATCAACAATCAGGTTGGATTTACGACCAATTACTTAGACGGTCGTTCTTCTCTTTACTGTACCGATGTCGCCAAAGTCACTTTTTCACCGATTTTGCATGTTAATTCAGACGATGCCGAAGCCGTAGTTCAAGCGATGCTCTTTGCACTCGAATTCAGAATGGCTTTTAATCGCGATGTGTTTATCGATTTATTGGGATATCGCAAATACGGACATAATGAAGGTGACGAGCCTCGATTTACGCAACCCAAACTTTATAAGATTATTGCAAGTCATAAAAATGCAAAAGAAATTTATGCCGGAAAACTAATTGCGCAAGGAGTTATAGACGAAAACGTTCCCAAAGAAATGGAAACGCAATACAAGGCGTTGCTTGAAGAGGATTTTGAATCTTCGCGAAAAGAAGAAAATGCCACCGTTACACCGATAATGCAAAATATGTGGGAAGGATTTGAGTATAGCGTCAGTGAAGAAAAGATGCTTGAACAAATTGATACCACCATCGATTTGGAAGAATTGACACAAATTGCAAAAAAGATAACAGAACTTCCGGCGGATAAAAAGTTTATCAGAAAAATAGAGCGGTTAATCAATTCCCGTCGCGAGATGTTTTTTGAAAAAAACAAACTCGATTGGGCAATGGGAGAATTGCTTGCTTATGGAAGTATTGTAGATGCCGGAAACGATGTACGTATGTCCGGACAGGATGTGGAAAGAGGTACTTTTTCTCATCGTCATGCCATTATAAAAGTGGAAGACAGTGAAGAGGAATTGTGCATGTTAAATGATATCAAGGAAAATCAAGGTGATTTTTACATATACAACTCCCTCCTTTCAGAATATGCCGTGGTTGGATTTGAATACGGATATGCAATGGCAAGTCCAAAATCACTTGTCTTGTGGGAAGCGCAGTTTGGAGATTTCGTAAACGGTGCTCAAATTATGATTGACCAATACATTTCTGCAGCAGAAGATAAATGGAAGCTGCAAAACGGATTGGTCATGTTGTTGCCACACGGTTATGAAGGACAAGGAGCAGAACACTCCTCTGCGAGAATGGAGCGTTTTCTGCAACTTTGCGCAACCAACAATATGTATGTCGCAGACGTAACTACTCCTGCTAATTTCTTCCATTTATTGAGAAGACAGGTTTTGATGCCTTACCGCAAACCGTTGATTGTGTTTACACCGAAGAGTTTGCTGCGACACCCCAAAGTAGTTTCAACGAAAGAAGAATTGGCAACCGGTTCGTTTCAAATGATTATAGACGATGCCGAAGCCAAAGTAAATAAGGTGAAATCTTTAGTGTTTGTCACCGGTAAATTTTACTATGATTTATTGGATAAGCGCGAAGAATTAAAAAGAGATGATGTCGCATTGGTTCGCATCGAGCAGTTGTTCCCGTTACCGAAGAAAGAAATACGGGAAATTATCAAAAAGTATAAAAATGCAGACGATCTTGTATGGGCTCAAGAAGAACCTAAAAACATGGGAGCTTACTCCTTCCTTTTGCTGCATCTTGAAGAAGCTGTGAATTTTAGAGTTTGCAGCAGAAAAATGTATGCAGCTCCGGCGTCGGGAAGTTCAGTAAGATCCTTTGCGAGACATGCAAAAGTAATTGAAAGTGTTTTTGATAGAAATCAGAAATAATTTCTTAAAAAGAATCACTAATTTTATACAGAAAACAAATAAAATAACAAAAGCGTTCAACAGCTAACAAATAGCACTTAAAATAAGAAGTATTATGGCATTAGAAATGAAAGTTCCTTCCCCGGGAGAGTCAATTACAGAAGTAGAAATTGCATCTTGGCTTGTGTCTGACGGTGATTATGTGGAAAAAGATCAACCCATAGCAGAAGTTGACAGCGATAAAGCAACTTTAGAACTTCCGGCAGAAGCCAGCGGTATCATTACCCTAAAAGCAGAAGAAGGCGATGTGTTGCAAGTAGGAGATGTGGTTTGCCTTATCGATACCGATGCTACAAAACCTGAGGCTACAGACAGTAAAGCCAAAAAAGAATCCAAAGAAACCAAAAAGGAAGAGCCGGCTAAAAAAGAAGAACCGGCTAAAAAAGCTCCGGACACAAAAGAAGAGAAAAAAACTTATGCTTCCGGCACGCCTTCGCCTGCGGCCAAAAAAATATTGGAAGAAAAATCAATTCCGGCAGACTCTGTCCAAGGAACCGGACGAGATGGACGCATCACCAAAGAAGATGCGGTCAAAGCTACTCCTTCTATGGGAACGCCCGGTGGCGGTGCCAGAGGAAGCGAACGAAAAAGACTCTCTATGCTCCGTAGAAGAGTCGCTGAACGCTTGGTTTCCGTGAAAAATGAAACAGCCATGCTCACAACTTTTAATGAAGTTGACATGAGTGCCATTTTCGAAATACGGAATCAGTATAAAGATGAATTTAGACAAAAACACGGCGTAGGTCTTGGGTTTATGTCATTTTTTGCACTTGCCTCAGTAAGAGCTTTGGAAATGTTCCCGGAAGTAAATTCAATGATTGACGGAGATTACATGGAAACCTTTGATTTCAAAGACATTTCAATTGCGGTTTCCGGCCCTAGAGGATTGATGGTGCCGGTTATTAGAAATGCTGAAAATCTGAGCTTCAGAGGAGTGGAAAATGAAGTAAAAAGATTGGCAACACGTGTTCAGGAAGGACAAATTACTGTTGATGAAATGACCGGTGGTACTTTTACAATCTCAAACGGTGGAGTTTTTGGAAGTATGCTTTCTACGCCTATTTTGAATCCTCCCCAATCGGCAATTCTCGGAATGCACAACATCGTAGAACGCCCAATCGTTCGTAATGGTGGAATCGTAGTTGCACCGGTAATGTTCCTGGCACTTTCCTATGACCATAGAATTATTGACGGTCGGGAATCTGTAGGATTTTTGGTGGCGATTAAAGAAGCATTGGAAAATCCAACTGAATTGCTAATGAACAACGACGTTAAAAGAGCGTTGGAACTTTAAAATAAAAGAAGTGACAGCTTGAATAAAATAAGCCGTTCCAAATTCGGAACGGCTTATTTTTTATAGTGCGGGCGGGGAGACTCGAACTCCCACACCTCTCGGCACTAGATCCTAAGTCTAGCGTGTCTACCAATTCCACCACGCCCGCCAATAAATTTTAAAATACAGCAACGCTGTAAAAACGAGGTGCAAATATAATCAAGATTTACATTCTTCAATAAAATCAGGCGATTTTTTTATTTGTATTTAAATTCTTTTTAAAACTGCTTCCAACTCAACCGTCTTCAAGATTACAACACATTCATTAATCCGTGTGAATAGAGTTTTGTATTTTAGCAACTCTTTATTCAAAAGGTGTCAAGTATTGACTGCCACTTAAAAATTAAATGTTTATGAAAAGTGCAAAGAATTATATTGAAGAAAACAAAGAGCGGTTCTTGGATGAATTGATAGAACTTCTGAAAATTCCGTCAATCAGTGCAGATTCTGCTTATAAAAAAGACATTATCCGAACTGCGGAAGCCGTTAAAACCCAACTTGAAAAAGCCGGTTGCGACCTTGTTGAAATTTGTGAAACTCCGGGAAATCCCATCGTTTACGGAGAAAAAATCATCGATAAAAACCTGCCGACGGTTTTGGTGTACGGACATTACGACGTGCAACCACCGGATCCAATGGATTTATGGGACAGCCCGCCTTTTGAACCGGTTGTCAAAAAAACCGACATCCATCCCGAAGGAGCGATTTTTGCACGAGGAAGTTCCGACGACAAAGGACAAATGTATATGCACGTAAAAGCATTGGAATACATGGTCAAAACAAATCAATTGCCGTGTAACGTAAAATTTATGATTGAAGGCGAAGAAGAAGTGGGGAGCGTGAACCTCGGCTGGTTTGTTGAACGAAATAAAGAAAAGCTAACAAACGACGTCATTCTCATTAGCGATACCGGTTTGATAGCCAAAGACGTTCCGTCGATTACTACAGGATTGCGCGGATTGAGTTATGTCGAGGTAGAAGTAACCGGACCGAATCGCGATTTGCACAGCGGACTTTACGGTGGAGCGGTAGCCAATCCGATAAATATTTTGTGCGAAATGATTGCGCAACTTCACGATGAAAATAACCGCATTACGATTCCGGGATTTTATGATGATGTTGAAGAACTTTCCAATGAAGAACGTGAGAAAATGGCACAAGCACCCTTCGATTTGGAAGCGTATAAAAAATCATTGGACATTGACGATGTGCATGGCGAAAAAGGATACACTACCAACGAACGCAATGCCATCCGACCTACATTAGACGTCAACGGAATTTGGGGAGGTTACATCGGAGAAGGCGCAAAAACAGTTATTGCCGGGAAAGCTTTTGCTAAAATCAGCATGCGTTTGGTTCCCGATCAGGATTGGGAAAAGATTACAGAATTGTTCCAAAACCACTTTGAAAAAATAGCACCCAAAAGTGTTCGGGTAAAAGTAAGTCCGCATCACGGAGGCGAAGCTTACGTCACTCCGATTGACAGCATTGGTTATCGTGCCGCCGAAAAAGCTTATGAAGTATCATTTGGAAAAACTCCCATTCCACAACGAAGCGGCGGAAGCATTCCGATTGTAGCACTTTTTGAAAAAGAATTGGAAAGCAAGAGTATTTTGATGGGCTTTGGATTGGACAGCGATGCCATTCATTCGCCAAACGAACATTTCGGAATATGGAATTATTTAAAAGGAATCGAAACCATTCCACAGTTTTACCATTATTTTACCGAAATGAACAAGTAACAATCATTTTTAGAAAATGAACAAACCCACCGTAATTATTGTAATTACGATGGGTT
>CAZWVT010000050.1:0-13313 GCA_964636665.1 uncultured Flavobacteriaceae bacterium | reverse complement strand
CCGTTCCCCAATTTTTTTTGATTACATTGTTGTTGACCTCCATATCTTTGGAAAACATCAATGCGATTCCGGCACCATTGGATTCAAAGACATTATTCCGGACTTTATTATCATGGCTAAACATAAAATGAAGTCCATATCGAACGCTGTTGAGTGTGAAATTATCTTCGATGGTATTGTTGCTCGAAAACTCAAGATAGATTCCGTCTCGCACATTTCGTACATCATTTCCACGAACTTCGACAAAATCGCAATGCCACATATGAACTCCATTTCCGGAATTAAATTCAGTAACTGCTTCTCCTGTTATTTTGTTGTTTAAAACTTTTCCGTGAGATGCTCTTTGGAGATAAATTCCGAAGAATAATTTTTCCAATTCTAAATTCCGGATGGTAAAACCTTTGCTGTTTACCACTCTTACTGCGGCATATTCTGTGGTGTAACTAAGTCCGACGTTTTTAATAAAAAACCCGTCTATGGTTACATCGTCTGCTCCTATGGTTATAATTTCTCCTTCTTTATTTCCGTCGATAACCGGCATATCTTCCCCGATAATACTGACGGATTTCGTAACTTTGATATTTGCTTCTTTGTAAATTCCTTTTTTAACCAAAATGGTATCGCCGTCTTGTGCAGCTTCCAGTGCGGCTTTGATGGTTTTATATTCACACGAATTACATACAATCAGCGTTTTGGAAAACACTTGAAACGATGCGAATAAAACCAGCAAGAGAAATAAGAAGATTGATTTATTTTTCAAGATTTTATTTTTTATGATTATGCAAAACACTATTGAAGATTGGCAAAAAACATTTAAAGTTAATGTTTGTCGTTTTGGTTTGTGAAAATTAGTTCAAGTGTTTTATTATCGTTGACCAACTGTATGTGTTTCCTGTAAAATTTTCTTTTGCTTGTTCAGCTTTTTCGTTATTTTGATAGGCTGACAAATTTTTACCCATCGGGCTTTTTATCTGTTCGCTTATCAAATATCCTGCATTTTCAGCATCGATAAATTCTCCAGGATTATCAAAATCTGCAACCAATTTATAAGCCATTTCGGTATCTTTAAATTCGTCTTGATAGGAATGAATCATACATTCTACCGCATCGTATTTATAGGATTTTCCTTTAGAAGTCACCATCTGTGCTGCAAATTTGGAATCGACAATGGTCATATCACAAAAATGGCAGGCATCAGTTCCGTATTCAATTTTTTGCGGTGCAACCTCACAGGCTGCAAAGAGTAAAAAGATTAAACTAAAAGTGAGTAGCTGTTTCATAATATTCTTTTTTTTGAAAAAAGTTTTATCTGTCTTTCAATGATTTGTATTCTGATTTTCCTACAAAAAAGGAAACAAAAACAAGTGCCATTCCGGCAAACATCATATATCCTCCCATCGCAGGCCACGAATCCACATCAAAATTGAGCATCTTTTGATATCCTATAAGCGGTGGTTTGTAGGTCATCGGCGATCCATCCGGTTGTGTGTATTTCATAATGGCATTCGGATCCAGATTTGACCCGTAATCTATTAACCAAAGATTGAAATCATACATTCCGAGAACGCCTAATACCGTCATCAAAACAAACCATCCCAAGAACCATTTGTAACTTATTTTCCCTAAGAAACCGATGATTCCCAGCAACACGCCCAAAATTACCATCCCCAAAATCACTTTTGGGAAAACTTCAAATTCCCACATCTCGTGATTTTTTGGGATTGTTTTCATCCCGATATAATGGTTTAGATTGTCGATATTTTGGATGTCAAATTCTTTTACTCCTTCAATTCCGTTGATGTAAATATTCATTCCCAACGGGTCAGGATATTGAGGAGCTCCGAGCATTATATTCCACAAAGGAAATTTAAACAAGCCCAACAGCAACAACGATCCTATTATCATTAATATTCCGGCTTTTTTCATTGTATAAATTTAGCGTCGAAGCAATATTACCTCGGCAAATTATTGTTATAAATTTGTAGTGTAGATTTTGGAAAGTGTAGTTTTTGGAAGGCGAGGAAAATCAACAAACCCCCGCCTTCCGTGAAAATACTACCAATCACCAATTAGCATTTTCACAACCAAAAACTACCTTATTAATCTTCACCGACACTCCAGCTTAATGGCAAATTGGAGTCGGCCGGACTGACACGAACATATCCTTGCATTTCCTGGTGAAGTGCCGAACAGAAGTCAGTACAATAGAATGGCCACACGCCTACTTGTTTGGGTTCCCAAACCAAAGTTTCAGTTGCTCCGGGCATAATCAGCATTTCTGCGTTATTGGCACCGATCATTGCAAATCCGTGTGGCACGTCAAAGTCTTGCTCGAGATTGGTTACGTGAAAGTAAACCTTGTCTCCTACTTTAATTCCTTCAATATTGTCCGGATTGAAATGGCTGCGAATCATCGTCATATAAACGTGAACTTCATTTCCATTTCGTTCTACGCGCGCATCTGTACTTTTAAGTGTTGCATGTGGGTGTTTGTTATCTGATAAGCGATAAAACTGTATCGATTTGTCTTTGATAATTTCCGCAGGAATTGCCGCTGCATAATGTGGTTCTCCAATGGTTGGGAAATCCAATAACAATTCCATCTTATCGCCGGTAATATCAAACAATTGTGCTGAATGCGTTAATTCCGGTCCTGTTGGAAGGTATCTGTCTTTGGTAATTTTGTTCATTGCCACAAAATATTCACCAAACGGTTTACGTGAATTTCCTCCCGGAATCATTCCGTGTCCTACTGAATAAAACACTGGTTGTCTGTCCAATACTTCCCAAGTACCGACTTTCCATTTTACAACCTCAGATGAGATAAAGAAGGTTGTGTAAGCATTTCCTTTGTCGTCAAATTCTGTATGCAAAGGCCCCAATCCGGGTTGCTTTACAACACCTGCTAAAATTTCTTCGAAATTCAAAATTGGAATTCCATAAGCTTCTCCATCAAACTTTTCGTTTTCGATAGCATCAATCATTTTAGTAAAACTGTGAACTGTCAAGTCAGCAGAAAGTTTTCCGTTTCCGATAATGTATTCTCCTGTTGGATCTACGTCACATCCGTGTGGAGATTTCGGCGTTGGAAGGAAAAATACAGCTCCCGGGACATCTAATGGATCTACCATCAATACTTCTTCAATCATTGTGGAAGTTGCCATATGTGAATCCATATCCATTACGTTGTGTGCATAGCGTGTAGGTGTCATTGTACCTCCGCCGTTGTTTACATATTCTTCAATTTTTTTCCAGTTTACCGCTGCAATAAAATCTTTGTCATTTTGAGAAGCGTTTACTTCCAGCAACGTATGAGATTCTTCGGTGTTATAAGTGGTAAAGAAGAACCACCCGTGGCTTTTGTCGCGTCCCGGATGAGAAAGGTCGTAGTTAAAACCGGGCATCATCAATTGGAATTTTATTCCCATTCTACCGGTTTCTTGATCTACAGAGATAAATGTCAACGCGCCTTTAAAGTTACCTTTGTACTCATTAATAGACATGTCTCTTTGCGGTACAGGAATGGAAAAACGTGTTCCTGCAACTACGTATTCCGTGTTTTCCGTAATAAATGAAGAACTGTGATTTCCTGCACTATTCGGAATCTCGATAATCTCTTCTGTTTTAAAAGTTTCCAGTCCGATTCTCGCAATTCGCGGCGTGTTGTTTCCGTTGATAAATACCCAGCGACCGTCAAGTACACCGTCTGTTTGTGAAATATCAGGATGGTGTGAATCATCCCAAGGCACAAACCCGAATGAAGTGTTCAACATCGGTTTGGTTTCTTCGGTATATCCATATCCATTTTCAGGATTCTGAGAGAATACAGGCAATACCTTTAACAATCTTCCTGAAGGCAATCCGTAAACTCCTAATTGTCCGCTAAATCCTCCGGAGAAAAATCCGTAATATTCGTCGTGTTCACCCGGCGCTACATAAACGCGCTCGGCTGCGTTGGAGGCTAAACCTCCCTGTCCTCGCAGTTTCTTTTGGTTATCCCCATTGTTACAGCTTACCAATCCGGCAATCAAAACAAGGGAAAATAAATACTGAATGGTTTTTTTCATTGTTAATAATTTTAAGTTTAGTATTGAGTTAGTTTTTTTAATTGTTTTGTTTTATAACACATCCCATTTATAGCAAATGATGTTCTTTATAAGGTTCTGAAATATTCCAATATCTGACGTGCTTCTTCTTCGGATAAATTTTGATTTGCCATTGGCGAACCGTTAAATTCAATTAATAATTCTTTTGCCAACGGATCTTCTTTTACCATTTCCTCCGGGTTCAAAATCATATTCATAATCCATTCCGGCGTACGTCTTTCCACAATTCCTTGAGGAGCGGGTCCGATAAATCTTCTGTCCGGTTTGTGGCAGGCAAGACAATTGTTATTGAAAACTTCTTCTCCTTTGCTCGCCATTGCCTGATCGATGGTTTCGTTTAAGGTTAAATTCTTAATCGGACCAACTCCTTTGGTGGACATATCTACTCTTTCAGATGGTTTTACATCCGAAACAGCTGCAGTCTCAACTTTTTCTGTAGTCGAGCTGCGAAGAGTTACTTTTTCTTCTTTTTTTTCTTCTTTTCCGCCGCAACTTATAATTCCAAACATTGCAAAGGCAGTCAAAATTGTCATAACATGTTTCATGGTAGTTCTTGTTTTAAATTTAATTTCTATACAAAAGTAACGGGTGAATTCAGTAGCAGAAATGACTTTAATCATATTTAATACTTTTTTGTCTTAATTAAATTGACGCATTTACCTACATTTGCGTTTATTAATGATTTTAGACAAATTAAGATGATATTCACATATTATAGAATGATAAATATCAGGAGTGATAATTTATTTTTAAAGAACAAAGAGAAATGTTACTTTTACAGAAATTGTCCAACGATATAATTAAAACTTATGAAGAAAATTATTTTACCTTTTTATCTATTCGCTGTTCTATTGTTAATGAGCTGTAACAACAAAACCGCTAAGACTGATCAGGAAGTCCCCACTCATTCTGAAACTATTTCTGAAGCAGATCACGCTCACGAAATGGCAGCAAGCAAAAATTCTTGGTTACAGGAAATCGAGCTTGATAATGGAAATCCCTGGATTGCCAATCCTGAAACGATTGAGGGCGTAGAAAATATGAGGGAGCAAATACAGACAGCAAATTTAACCGATGCTGAGTCTTACCGTGCGCTCGGCGAAAAATTAAATGAAGAGAAAAATTACATCGTCAGAGAATGTACTATGACCGGTGCTTCACACGACAATCTGCACGTTTGGCTTCATCCGCTCATCGAACAAATAAACACGCTAAATGATACCCCTACAGCCGAAGAAGGAAAACAGCTGGTAGCGGATATTGAAAATCGGTTGACGCGTTTTTACGATTATTTCAAATAAGATTTTCTGGGAGCTATTCTCTTGAATCGTGCATTGCCAAAAGTGGAATCTCCGTGTGCATTCCCAGTTCTTTTATCATGGGATTTGAGAAAATACTCCCGAAGAAATTGTGTTTTTTATTGACAAAAGCAAGCATCTCGCTTTGTCTGCTTTGGATAAAAGTCCGAATTCCGTCATTTATTTTGATATCATACAGCCGGTGATGCGTAAAAGTCGCCGGCAATAAAATCGTTTCCAAAAGTTTTTTGTTTTCTTCTTGTCGCTCAGTAAGTTTTGCATTATTTTGAATATGCAAAATGCGTATAGGGGCTTTGGTAATGCGGGCAATATCGACCAGCTTTTTTAGTTCTTCTTGTTTGTAATGCGTACGGAAACTGGTAGGCAGCACAATTTCATTGGGATTTTTAAAAGTATATTCTGAAGGAATTGCCATTACCGGGCAACTTCTAACCTCTTCCATTATATTTAAGGCATTGCTCCCAAAAATAGCAGATTTTTTATTGCTCCTGCCTTTGGTTCCCATTAGGATAAGATGAATTTTTTTCTGAGCGGCCGTTTCTTTCATTATTTCGTAGAACTTCCCGAAACGACTTACAAATGTCATTTGGTGTTTTTCATTGCTAAAATGTTTTCGAGTTTTTTCTTCAAATTCTTTTATGTTCCTTTCTGCCTGACTGATGATGCGTTCGCACTCTTCATCAGAAGGTCTCGGAACTATTAAATTTTCCTTATCCAACCCTGAATGGTAATACGTGTTCAGTATTATAAATTCAGAGGATTTGTCTTTAAAAAGCTCGAATGCATAATGAATGGCATTGAATGCATTGTCTGAAAAATCTGTAGGAATAAGTATTTTATAAGTCATAAGCAAAAAATTTTAAGAAGTTACAGCTGCGGGAATTACAAGCGTTGGAACATTTCTATGTTGTCCTACGCGAGTAACGACAGGTTCTCTAAACAGTTTTTTAATAAAAGCATGTTTATGAAATATCAAAGCAATTAAATCGATGTTTTTTTCATCAATCAACCGGTGTAATGTATTGGAAACACTTTTTTCTTTTTTTATAAAAACAAATTGGGAATCGTATTCGGATAAATCGTTTCGATAATTTTCATAATTTTCAAGTTGCTTTTTGTTCAAATCGGTTTCTTCACCCACGTGTACGATAATTATTTCCGAACCAAAATGACGCACCAAACGCGTCATAGCTTTTATTCCTGAAACGGGCATAAAATCATTAAAATCTGTGGCAAAAGCAATAAATCTCGGGATTACAAAATTTACGTCATTCGGCACAATCAGCAACGGACATCCTTGAATTGTTTGGGTAATGTATTCCGTTGTACTTCCCATCAATACTTCTTCCAGACCGGTGCGTCCTTTACTTCCCATAGCAACCAAACTTACGCCTTCATTCTTAATCATCTCATTAATTTCCCGAGACAACATATATGGCGTAGCGACAAATTTATAATGGTGGTTTGTCGGAATTTTATCGGATTTTAATTTTTCAAGCAGCCGCTCCCCTTCTTTGGTCGTGCTTTTCATCAATTTTTGTAAGACTTCATCCGAACGTCCAATATCTACACGACTTGTAAGCTGACTCATTTCGGCTTCAAAAGAATGTAAAATAGTAAACTGAACTTCTTCATAAGCATAAAGTTTGCAAGTGTAAAGCAATGCCGCATAAGCATTTTCAGAAAAATCCGTAGGTACAATAATTTTTTTCATAGGTAATCAACGAGGTAAATTTTGTAAAACTAAAAATGGTATTTTGATGTTTAAACCAATCTTCTCAATGGTCGATTGATAAAGAATATTTTCAAGATATGAATGGCGCGTATTTACCATCACCAACATATCGGGTTTGTTTTTTTCAATAAACGAATTTATTCCTTTCGTAATATCTTCTTCTTCGGTTTGATAGAAAAAAAGATGATTTTCACTCATTACAGCTTCGATAAAAGCTTTATTGTCCTTTTGTCTGAACGACATATTTTTATGTTTGGACACATGTAAAAAATGAATTTTAGCTCCGAAAAATTTGCCGATATTCGACAGCAATTTCAATTCGCGTCTTTTATATGGCAATAGATAATCCGTGGCAAAGACGATATTTCGAGGATATTCCAAAACTTGAGTTACAGGAACAGCAAGTACCGGACATTTTACGTATTTAATGACTTGTAAAGCATTGCTTCCAAACGTCAATTGGCTGTCGGCGGTTTTTCCTTTGGTTCCCATAATGACCACGTCCATATTTTCACTTTCGACCAAATCATTGACTGCATCGACCAATGAGCTGAATTCCGGACGGCATTCAACCGTGTGTTTTGGATTTGGTGACAGCACAAAAATTTCCTTTTGAAGCATTTTCAGTGCCGCATCGGCCTTGATAAAACATTCCCGCTTTAGAGTTTCGAAATCGCTGTTATGTTTTTGATTCTTCATCTCGTAAACTTCATCAGCATAAGCATGTAAAAGAAAGATATGCGCCGGGCCGTGCTTGAAAAGTTCGGTGGCATAATGTGTTGCCTTTAGTGCATTTTCAGAAAAATCCGTTGGAATTAAAATCTTTTGCATGAAAAATTAATTAAATAAGATTTTCTGATAAAGATAGGAATTTCACACATCCAATGAAATGATATCGCTCATTAGTTGTGAAAATTTTGAGAATTTATTTAGACAGTGAAAAAATCAAATTTGTAACTTTATGAAATATGAAGTTTTCTGTAATCACATATCTGATTATTACGACAATAATTCTTGTTGTGGTAATTCTTTTAGCGGCCTACAATGTTCCTTTTTACATTGTTTTTTTTACCACGCTATTGGGCATCGCTTTATTGATTTTTAGCGTTATCAAAGTGTTGACCGACAATTATTCTACAGAAAAGACTTTTGATGATTTTTATGAAGATCACCCGATTGGCAGAGAATCGAGAAAAATTACTCGTGAATCACAAAAAAAGGAACCTCCAAATGATAACTGATTTTATCCGAATATGTACGGAGTAACAATTTCTGAATAAAATTCAAATTCCGTGCTGGAATGGCTATCATTCTAATATTAAATTCCCGAACGAACTGCTGGATTCCATATTCTAAATTTTCATTTTTCAAATAGTGAAAACTGTGTTTCCAATCCTTGAAATAAGAATGGATAAATTGTTTGTTTTCCAATTGAGAAGCCGTAAGCGGACACCGTTTTATTCTGGGCTTTAAAATGTGTAGCGGACTGTTGTGTATCTCCAAAGTCAAGGTGAGTCGGCGCAAAACTTCATTTCTGTACATACAGTTAAAATCTGTCACAAAGGAGACGTCCATATTTTTAGAGAAAACTGCATTTTCCGGAATTACCATAATGGGACATTGCACTTTGGTAATCACTTGATACGTATGACTGATAACGGATTCCTTTTCCAATCTTAAGAATCCTTTGGTTCCCATTACAATAAGCGCAATCCGCCGTAAAGAAACCTGCTTTCGAATACTTTCTATCAGTGAATTTGTTTCGGAAACGGGAAAATATTTATGCTTTTTGTTTTTTTTCAGATTGAGCGATACCAAATGATTGTCAATAACGGCTAACGGAACATCTCCCACCGCAAGTTCAGATGATTCATGAAACACTTCCGAATCTGATGTGGTTTCGTTCACATGCATCAGAAAGAAATTTACCTCCATATCTGCGAAATATTCAGAAGCATACCGAATGGCATTGACCGAATATTCGGAAAAATCCGTTGGAATTAGCACGTTTATCATTTCTGTCTCACTATTGCGGACAAATGTAACGTGAACAAAAAGCAATCAAAATGACAAAAATCAGTTCCTGAAATCAGACTTTTAAGATAGTCAGTGAAAAGTATTTAAAATTACTCCATCATTTCCAGACCTTGGTGGTCAATCACACGGATATCTCTCCCTTCAATTTCTATCAATCCATCTTTTTTAAAATCAGACAAGGTTCGAATAAGACTTTCTGTGGCTATTCCGGCAGTTGCTGCCAAATCACTTCTTAAAATACGAATGGGATTTCCGGGTTTGGGATTGATAACATTCACAAATTGAAGAATAGTTGATGCCGTTTTCTTTCGCACCGAACTGTATGCCATTTGTATCAGTTGATTTTTAACAGTAGATAAATTATCGGTCAGCAGATTCATCAATTCCATGGATACTTCCTGACTTTTTTTCAAAATTTCCGATACTTGTTTTTTTGATATTCCGACCAATTCCGTATCCTCTACCGCAGTTGCCGTTTCATTGTACGGAATATTTTCGTCAAATGAAGTAAACCCCAGAAAATCATCAGGTTTGTACAATCCGGTAATTAATTCTTTTCCGTTGACATCCATGGTATGTGTTTTTACCACCCCTTTTAAAATCAGATAAATTGCGTTGGAACGTTCGCCCCAATTGTAAACAACCATTCCTCTTTTATAATTGGAAACCTCTCCTTCATCCCAAAAAAAGTTCTTTAATTGATGTAAATTCCGAATTGCATCGTCTTCTTCAGTTTCTTTCGCTTTTTCTCTATCAAAAAGAATTTTTGTACGGGCAACCCGGCTTTCAATTGCGCTTATTAACTCTTCTTCTTCAAAAGGTTTGGTAATGTAATCGTCTGCTCCCATATCCATTCCTTTCCGAATTTCTTTATGCTCGGTTTTTGCCGAAAGAAAAATAAAAGGAATGTGTCTTGTTTTCGGATTCTTGGTCATTTCTTGCAGGACTCCGTAACCGTCCATTTCGGGCATCATAATATCACAGACAATAACTTGGGGAATAATAGCAAGGGCTTTCTGCACTCCTATTTTCCCATTCGGAGCGGTAATTACGGAATAACCCGCCAATTCCAGAAGTTCGGCGGTATTTTCTCTTAATGCCGTATCGTCTTCAATGAGTAAAATTGTTTTCATAACTGTAACGGAAAAAATTATTTATTTGGGATGGTTAGTGTAAATGTCGAACCTTTATTTTCTGTACTTTCAAACGATATCGATCCACCCAAAGCATCCATATAAGATTTTACAATGTTCAATCCGATACCGGTTCCTTGGGTAAGCAGTGCATTTTCAGCTCGAAAATACCTGTCGAATATATGTTTTTGTTCTGCTTCGGGAATTCCCATCCCTTCATCTTTAATATGAATTTGGATAGTATCTTCCTGTGGAACTACAACAACTTCAATAACCGTATTTTCAGGTGAGTATTTTACTGCGTTGTTGACAAGATTGGACAGCGAAAGTTCAATGATTTTTTCATCGAAATAAATAAAAACATCATCGATATTGCTGGGATATACAATATACTGACCTTCTTTTAGCAACATATTGGCATTGTACAAAACTTCATTCATCACGCGACTCAACGGAAAGGTATCAAATCGAAAGACTGTTTTTCCGGTATCTAAGCGTTCCAACGAAAGAAAATCATTTAAAATATTGTCTAAATACTTAACCTTACTCTTAATGATGTGTAAGTGTTTTTCGCGTTGCGGTTGCTGATGAGATTCCGTGTATTTTGAAACAAGCGTTGCCGAAGTTAAAATCCCGCTCAACGGCGTTTTAAATTCATGAGAAACAAGCGATAAAAATTTTGTTTTCAAGTCTCCGAGTTCGCGTTCTTTTCGCAATGCTTCTGAAATACGTTCTTCAGCTTCTTTGCGTTTGGTAATTTCTTCTTTTAATTCCGTCACACTTTCCCGGAGTGCCAAAGTGCGTTCTTCAATCTTTTGTTCTAATTCGTGATTTAAGAGTTTAATCTTTTCTTCCTGCTCTTTTCTTACGGAAATATCTGTTATCAAAGTCATCACATAACGGCTGCCTCCCGTACTAAAAGGATTCAACCCGGCTTCCACCGGAAAGATGCTGTTGTCTTTTCGGCGTCCGTACAAATCACGTCCGTGTCCCATTTTCCGAGGAACATCTTGTTTTAAAAATTTACCGGCGTGAACAGGATGCGTTGAATGATATTTATGAGGAATTAAAACATTTAAAGACTGCCCTAACAATTCGCGCGGTTGATAACCGAACATCTTATCGGCAGCTTCGTTTGAAGCGACAATTTCTTGTTTTTCGTTGACAATAATAATTCCCTCCGAAATAGCTTCGGAAAGAATTCGGAAAATGTTCCCCTTTTTTGCTTCGATAACTTTCATTCGGACAAAAATAACAATTTATTAAGAACCGTACTCAATTGATTTTTATCATACAGAAATCTTCGTGCAAGACCTATATTTGCTTTTATGTATCTTAATTGAGTCAAAATTAAAAATCCATTGACAACTTATTTTTAATTTTAGCAAGAAAATAATTTGTTAGATTATGAAAACTAATTTCAAAACCATCATCAACTCCGACATTCCGGTTTTAATTGATTTTTATGCAGACTGGTGCGGCCCTTGTAAAATGCTGGCTCCGATATTGAAAGAGGTGAAAGACAATTTGGGAGAAAATGTAAAAATCATTAAAATCGATGTGGATAAAAATCAGCAGTTAGCATCGCAATTTCAAGTTCGCGGTGTTCCTACGCTCATATTGTTTAAAAACGGAAATCAAAAATGGCGGCAAAGCGGTGTGCTCTCAAAAAATGAGTTAATCCAAATCATTCAGCAGCATTCATGAAATTAAACAACTATATCGACCACACATTTTTAGCACCGACAGGAACTGAAACCGATATTCGCAAATTGTGTTCAGAAGCAATTGAGCATCAATTTTTTGCTGTTTGCATTCATGGTGCTTATACGGCTTTGGCCAAAACACTTTTAAAAAATTCCGAAGTAAAAATTGCTACCGTAGTGGGATTTCCATTAGGTGCAAATGTTTCGGCTGTCAAAGCAAAAGAAACCGAATTGGCTCTTAATGACGGTGCAGATGAAATTGATATGGTTCTAAATATCGGATTTTTAAAACAAGGTGATTTCTCGAAAGTTGCAGACGAAATCCGAATGATAAAAAACATCACCGGAAACCGCCTGTTAAAAGTAATTTTAGAAACCTGCTATTTAACCGATTTTCAATTGATTCAAGCAATTGAAGCGACACAATCCGGAGGTGCGGATTACATCAAGACATCTACGGGGTTTGGAAGCGGCGGTGCTACGGAACAGGCAGTAAAATTAATGGTTTCTCAAGCAGGGAATATGAAAGTAAAAGCATCAGGCGGGATTCGCGATTTTCCGACGGCCAAGAAATATATTGATTTGGGAGTTTCCCGTATCGGAACTTCTTCGGGTATTTCAATAGTAACTAAAAACCATCAATAATCATGAGTGTACACATAGAAGCGAAACCGGGTGAAATAGCCGAATCCATACTCCTTCCCGGTGATCCGATGCGAGCCAAATGGATTGCCCATACTTTTTTGGAAAATCCCGTATGTTTCAATCGCATTCGGGGCATGTTCGGTTACACGGGGACTTTTAGAGGACAACGTGTTTCTGTTATGGGAACGGGAATGGGCATTCCGTCGGCATTGATTTACGCCGAAGAACTTATCAAGGAATACGGCGTAAAAAAATTAATCCGTGTGGGTTCTGCCGGTTCCTATCAAAAAGATGTGCATATCCGAGATGTCGTCATTGCAATGGCGGCTTCTTCCAATTCTGCACTAAACGACCATCGGTTTATGAACGGCACCTTTGCTCCTACCGCCGATTTTGATTTATTTTTAAAAGCAGTAAAATACGCCGAACAAAATGACATTCCGGTAAAAGCGGGAAACATCCTTTCCAGCGATTATTTTTATCACGACAATTCCGATTATTACAAACAATGGGAAGCATACGGAGTGCTCTGTGTCGAAATGGAAACAGCAGGACTTTATACAGTTGCCTCCAAACACAAAGTGCAAGCATTGGCGATTTTGACCATTTCAGATTCTTTGATAACCGGAGAA
>CAZWVT010000049.1:0-13494 GCA_964636665.1 uncultured Flavobacteriaceae bacterium | reverse complement strand
TTTTGCAATTATTAGATAATCAATTCTTTTCACCCAAAAAAGTATAGCATGCAACTGTACAACACACTAAGTGCAAGAGAGAGAGAAGCATTATTGGAAAAAGCCGGTGAAGACCGCCTTACTCTCTCATTTTATAAATATGCCAAAATCGGCAATCCTCAACTTTTCAGAAATCATCTTTTTGTCAAATGGAACGAATTGGATGTGCTCGGTCGAATTTACGTCGCACACGAAGGAATCAATGCACAATTATCCGTCCCGGCATCAAAATTTAATGAATTTAAAGAATTTCTCGACGGAATTTGTTTTCTGAAAGATGTCCGGTTAAATGTTGCCATTGAACACGATTTAAAATCGTTTTTGAAATTAAAAGTAAAAGTCAGAGAAAAAATCGTTGCAGACGGATTGAATGACGATACTTTCGATGTTACAAACAAAGGAGTTCATGTAAACGCACAGAAATTCAACGAACTTTTAGACGACCCGGAGACGATTGTTGTCGATATGCGCAATCATTATGAAAGCGAAATCGGACATTTCCAAAATGCCATCACTCCCGATGTTGATACTTTTCGAGATTCTTTAGATATTATTGAAGCCGATTTAAGGGGGTTTAAGGAAGATAAAAAACTGGTGATGTATTGCACCGGTGGAATCCGTTGTGAAAAAGCCAGCGCATATTATAAACACAAAGGATTTAAAAATGTATTCCAATTGGAAGGAGGAATTATCGAATATGCACGCCAAGTTCAGAATCAAGGATTGGAAAACAAATTTCGAGGTAAAAATTTTGTGTTTGACAATCGAATGGGCGAGCGCATTTCGGATGAAATAATTTCAAACTGCCATCAATGCGGAACTCCTTGTGACACGCACGTCAACTGTGCGAATGAAGCGTGTCATTTGCTTTTTATTCAGTGTAAAACTTGTGCTTCAGAAATGGAAAATTGCTGCTCTGAAGAATGTATTGAGACAATCAATCTTCCGCAGGACGTTCAGAAAGAACTTCGAAAAGGCATTCCAAACAGCAATAAAATTTTCAGAAAAGGACGTTCTGAGAAGCTGCAATTGAGAAGTTGGCAAAATAACAATCGGTAAAACTTAAAATCAAAACGAGAAAAATTTCCGTTTAATTTCCAAAAAAAGTGGGAGTGAAACGGAAGTTATTTTTATTGATACCTTTACCTTTGATTTTTTTGTTTAATCTTCGTCTTTACTTTTAAAGATAGTAAAGTTTATAATATATAAAATATATGGGCTGTAATAGCTGTTCAACTGGAAAGTCGGGAATGCCTCCCGGATGTAAAAACAATGGCGTATGCGGAACGGACGGCTGCAACAAACTGACGGTTTTTGATTGGCTTTCGAATATGTCGATGCCTTCTCAGGCAGATTTTTTTAAGGCAGTGGAAGTGCGATATAAAAACGGGAGAAAAGAATATTTTCAAAATTCGGAAAATTTAGGCCTTCAAATAGGAGATGTTGTAGTTACCGAAGCTTCTACAGGTTATGATGTAGGTGTTGTAACATTAACCGGAGAATTGGTTCGGATGCAATTAAAAAAAAGAAGGATAAACACTCCTGTTGAAGGTTTGCCAAAGATTTACCACAAAGCGTCTCAACGAGAAATTGACGTTTGGCAAGGATTGAGAAAAAAGGAAAACGACATCCAAAAACACTCTCGCGAAATTGCCATGGCACTCGGATTGGAAATGAAAATAAGCGATGTTGAGTATCAGGGTGATGGCTCTAAAATTGTTTTTTATTACACAGCCAACGATCGGGTAGATTTTAGAGAACTTATCAAAGAATTTGCGCGTACTTTTCACGCTCGAATTGAAATGAAACAAATCGGTTTTCGTCAAGAAGCGGCGCGACTTGGTGGAATCGGGAGTTGCGGACGTGAATTGTGTTGTTCAACATGGTTAACCGATTTCCGTTCGGTCAACACTTCGGCAGCGCGGTATCAGCAATTGTCGCTCAATCCACAGAAATTGGCCGGACAGTGCGGAAAATTAAAATGCTGTTTAAATTACGAACTAGACACGTATTTGGAAGCTCTAAAAACTTTTCCGGATGCGGATGTAAAACTCTCGACTAAAAAAGGAGTTGTAAGTTGTCAAAAGATAGATATTTTTAAAGATAGACTTTGGTATGCTTATGAACATGAAAGTGCTGCTTGGCATGAAGTCTCATCCGAATCTGCCAATGAAATCATCAAAATGAATGCGGCAGGAAACAAACCGGAATCGATTGAAATTTATGCCATTGTCAAAGAACCGGAAACCATATTAGACATTGCAACACAAGACAGTGTAACGCGATTTGATAAAACAACCGTCAAAAAAAGAAAAAAGAAAACAAGAAAACCGAAAATAGATAATCGACAACAGAGAACGGACAATCGAAAGCAGACAACGGATAACCGACAACCGAAAAATAAAAACAAACCAAGAAGAAAGAAGTATCGTAAACCTAAAAAGGATGATTAAATATTTTGGCATACTATCCGTATTCTTTTTTATTTCGTGCGCTGAAAATCACATTGTTTTTTCAGAAAGTCAGGCATTGGACGGTTATTGGAACAAAGAGGAAACAATAGAATTTAGATTGCCGGAATTAGACACTCTCAAACAGTATAATCTGTTTTTGAACATCAGAAATACCAATGAATATCCTTACAATAATATTTTTTTATTGGTCAAGATGAATTTTCCTCACGGAAAGACGATTGTCGATACCTTGGAGTATAGAATGGCATATCCTGACGGGTCTTGGATGGGTAAGGGAATCGGAAATGTAAAAGAGAGTAAATTGTGGTATAAAGAAAACGTCCGATTTACGGAAGAAGGAGAATATACAGTCGAACTTTCTCAAGCAGTACGCAACAAAGGCGAAGTAAACGGCGTTATGAAGCTTGAGGGCATTACCGATGTGGGTTTTACTATAGAAGAAACAAACAACCAGCATTAAATCTATGGCTAAGAAAAAACTTCCCCCCAAACGAAAAATAGAACGGGATAAACGAAGACATATTTTTACTTTTTGGAAAATTGTTGGAGCATTCATTATTCTGATAGCTTTATTTTTTCTGATGACAGCTTGGGGCGTATTCGGAGCGCTTCCCGATGAAACCAGCATGGAAAATCCGGAGAAAAATTTAGCGACGGAAATCATTTCCTCCGACGGAAAAACCATTGGAAAATTTTATAAAGAAAACCGAACTCCCGTATCTTATGATTCTTTGCCAAAACATCTTGTAAATGCACTAATTGCAACCGAAGATGCCCGTTATTACAAGCATTCGGGAATTGATGCAAAAGGAACCTTGAGAGCCATTGTTTATATGGGAAAAAGAGGAGGGGCAAGTACGATTTCTCAACAGTTGGCAAAACTGTTTTTTACAGAACAGGTTTCCCGTAACAAATGGGAACGGGCGATGCAGAAAGTTAAAGAATGGGTTATTGCCATTCGATTGGAACGCCGATATACCAAAGAAGAAATCATAACTATGTATTTTAATGAATACGATTTCGTCAATCAAGCGGTTGGAATAGAATCTGCCGCGCATATTTATTTTGACAAACCACCTTCGCAACTTACCGAAACAGAATCAGCAACCTTGGTAGGAATGTTTAAAAATGCCTCGCTGTACAATCCTTTACGCAATCCGCAAGGTGTAATTAACAGGCGGAATGTGGTACTCAACCAAATGGCAAAGTACGGATACATTTCTGAAGTGGTAAGAGATTCTCTAAAAAGTGAACCGCTGAACATTAAGTTTACCCCTCAAGGTCATGACGAAGGAATTGCAACTTATTTTCGTGAATATACGCGTCATTTTATGGGAAATTGGATTCGAGAAAATCCAAAATCAGACGGGACGAGATACAATATCTATCAAGATGGTTTAAAAGTTTACGTATCCATCAACAGTCAAATGCAAAAACATGCCGAAGAAGCAGTTCAAGAACACATGAAAAAATTGCAGGTGGCATTTGAAAACCAAAATAAAAACAACAAAACGGCACCTTTCAGAAAAGTCACTGCTGCTGAAATTGATGGAATAATGAACTCAGCGATGCGTAAAAGTGATCGCTGGAGAGAAATGCGAGATAAAGGATATGATGAAGATGAGATTGTCGCAAGTTTCCACAAAGAAATTCCGATGCGGGTTTTTTCGTGGAGCGGAAGTATCGACACCGTAATGACTCCGATAGATTCCATTCGTTATCATAAATCATACCTGCAAGCTTCGATGATGTCGATGACACCACAAACCGGAGAAGTAAAAGCGTGGGTTGGCGGAATTGATTACAAGCATTTTAAGTACGATATGGTCAAACAGGGAAAAAGACAAATCGGTTCTACTTTTAAACCTTTCGTATATGCAACCGCAATTGACTTGATGCATATGTCTCCTTGCGATACCCTGCCAAATACTTTATATACCATTCCCGAAGGAAGACATCATTTAATTGAATCGTGGACACCTAAGAACTCCAGTGAAAACTATGGAGATATGGTAACGCTGAAATATGCATTGGCAAATTCCGTAAATACCATTACAGCAAGACTTATCGACAGAGTAGGTCCTGAACCCGTCATTGAATTGATAAGAAAAATGGGCGTGGACACAGAAAAGATACCTCCGTTTCCTTCGATTGCTTTAGGAACTCCCGATATTTCCGTGTTTGAAATGGTCGGTGCTTACAGTACTTTCGCCAATCAGGGAGTTTATATCGAACCTGTCTTGATTCAGCGAATTGAAGACAAACACGGAACAGTTTTATTTCAAAATATTCCGCAAACAAGAGATGTCATCAGTGCCGAAGCTGCTTATGTAACAGTTAGTTTATTGGAAGGTGTCACACAATATGGAACAGGAACGAGACTGCGCGGCACCGGCAGAGAAAATTTGCCGGTTTATAAAGCTGCCGTTACGGGTTATCCTTATAACTTTACAAATCCGATTGCAGGAAAAACCGGAACAAGTCAGAATAACAGCGACGGCTGGTTTATGGGAATGGTTCCGAATTTAGTAACCGGCGTTTGGGTCGGTGGCGAAGAACGATCGATTCATTTTAATTCTACGGCCTACGGTCAAGGAGCAACAATGGCATTGCCGATCTGGGGCGTTTTTATGCAAAAATGTTATGCAGACCCAACATTGGATGTTTCAAAAGAAGATTTTCCAAAACCTGAATATGTAAGCATTGAAACCGATTGTTCTAAGTGGAATAAAAACATATCTGAAAGAGAAGAGGAATTTTCGGACGAATTTAATTTTTAAATAATTATAGTTTTTTATAATTTTCACAAAATTTGAATAAATGATACTAAAAACAGTAGCAAATGTACAGGAAGCCTGTGAAGGAATTGAGGACGGAATGACTTTTATGTTAGGTGGATTCGGTCTGTGTGGGATTCCTGAAAATATAATCAACGAATTGGTTCGCAGAAATGTACAGCAAGTAA
Source organism: uncultured Flavobacteriaceae bacterium (assembly GCA_964636665.1). Lineage (GTDB taxonomy): Bacteria > Bacteroidota > Bacteroidia > Flavobacteriales > Flavobacteriaceae > JAAYLC01. The sequence goes on along the minus strand of CAZWVT010000049.1, from coordinate 8,016 downwards.
CTTGTATTTCCAATAACGCCGGAGTGGATGATTTTGGACTCGGGCTTTTGCTTAAAAAACACCAGATAAAAAAAATGATTTCATCTTATGTAGGTGAAAATGCTGAATTTGAACGTCAAATGTTAAGCGGAGAAATGGAAGTTGAACTTGTTCCTCAAGGAACACTGGCACAACGATGTGAATCTGCACGCAGCGGAATTCCTGCATTTTTTACGCCTGCCGGTTACGGAACCGAAGTAGCCGAAGGAAAAGAAACCAGAGAATTCAACGGAAAAATGTATGTAATGGAAGAAGCTTTTAAAGCAGATTTTTCTTTTGTAAAAGCCTGGAAAGGTGACGAAGCAGGAAATCTGATTTTTAAAGGAACTGCCCGAAATTTTAATCCGAGTATGTGCGGAGCCGCAAAAATCACGGTGGCAGAAGTTGAAGAACTAGTTCCTGTTGGCGAATTAGATCCCAATCAAATTCATATTCCGGGAATTTTCGTACAACGGATTTTCCAAGGTGGGAAATATGAAAAAAGAATTGAACAATTAACGGTTAGAAAGAGAAATTAATGGCACTTACAAAAGAACAAATAGCACAACGAATAGCACGGGAAGTAAAAGACGGATATTACGTGAATCTCGGAATTGGAATTCCAACTTTAGTCGCCAATTTTGTGCGAGATGATATTGCTGTCGATTTTCAAAGTGAAAACGGTGTTTTGGGAATGGGACCATTTCCTTACGAAGGAGAAGAAGATCCGGATTTGATAAATGCCGGAAAACAAACCATTACCACATTGCCCGGAGCTTCATTTTTTGATTCGGCAATGAGTTTCGGAATGATTCGCGGACAGCATGTCGACCTTACTATTTTAGGCGCTATGGAAGTTGCACAAAACGGAGATATTGCAAATTGGAAAATCCCCGGGAAAATGGTAAAAGGAATGGGAGGGGCAATGGATTTGGTATCCTCCGCAGAAAATATTATCGTGGCGATGATTCACACCAATCGTGCGGGAGAATCAAAACTTTTAAAACAATGTACACTGCCTTTAACAGGAGTCAAATGTGTAAAGAAAATTGTAACCGATCTTGCCGTGCTGGAAATTAAAGATGAAAAATTCCACCTTCTTGAACGCGCACCGGGTGTAAGCATTGAAGAAATCCAAAAAGCAACTGAAGGAGACTTGGTAATTGAAGGTGATGTCCCGGAAATGAAATTTTAGGAAATAATAAATCCAACTTAATAAAAAAGGTTAATTGAGTCCTTTCGGAATGGCGTCAATTAACCTTTTTGTATATTCTGATTGTGGCGAAGCATAAATTTCGTCAGCATCTCCAAGCTCTTCTATTTTGCCTTGATTCATCACCAATAATTGATCAGACATATATTTAACCACCGCCAAATCGTGTGAAATAAATATATAAGTAAATCCGAAATCCTCTTTTAGCGTATTTAATAAGTTTAGAACTTGCGCCTGCACCGAAATATCCAAAGCGGAAACAGATTCATCACAGATAATCAATTTGGGCTGCACTGCAATGGTTCTGGCAATGCCTACGCGCTGACGCTGACCGCCGGACAATTCATGAGGATAACGTTCAAAAAAACTTTTATCCAATCCTACTTTTTCAAGCAATTCCATGGTTTTGGTTTTTGCTTCTCGTCGGTCTTTTGCGAGTTTATGAACTTCCATCGGTTCCATAATGGCTTTCCCAATGGTCATCCGCGGATTTAGAGAAGAATAAGGGTCTTGAAAGATGATTTGGATTTCTTTTCGCAATTTCCTAATCTGCTCTTTTTTTAATCTGGTAATTCCCGAACCGCGATAAAGAATACTGCCGGAAGTTGAAGCTTCCAATTGTATAATAGTTTTTCCCAATGTTGATTTTCCACAACCGGATTCGCCGACCAAACCAAGAGTTTCTCCTTCATACACTGAAAAACTTACTTCGTCAACAGCTTTTACTTTATGGTTTTTAGAAAAAAAACCGATTTTGCTAAAATAATATTTCTTCAAATCCCGAACTTCCAATAATGGCGGTTGGAGATACATTTCTTTGTGTCGTTTTGCACGAGCAACAGGAGTAATTTCTTTAGGAATGAAATCGTTGTTTTTATACGATGCGATGGTCGGCAGCTTTTCCAAACGAACATTTAAAGAAGGACGTGCAGCAATTAATGCTTTGGTGTATTCTTCTTTGGCATTAAAAAAAATGTTTTTTGAAGTAGATTTTTCAATCATATCGCCTTGATATAGCACGAGAATATCATCCGCTACTTGTGAAACCAGATTTAAATCATGGGAAATAAATATCATCGCCATTCCGGTTTCCTGCTGTATATTTTTAAGGAGTTGCAGAATTTCCTTTTGAACAGTTACATCTAATGCTGTCGTCGGTTCATCTGCGATTAGTAATTTGGGCTTGCAAGCAATCGCCATTGCAATCATAATACGCTGCATCTGACCACCGCTTAACTGATGCGGATAACTGTTGTAAATTCCTTCGGGACGTGGAAGTTGTACTTTTTTGAATAATTCAAGACATTCATTTTTTGCTTGGGAATATGATTTTTTTGTGTGAAGCTGAATCACTTCTGTAACTTGTTTTCCGCATTTCATCGAAGGGTTTAGCGCCGACATCGGTTCTTGGAAAATCATCGAAATTTCTTTCCCGCGCAAGGTTCTTAATTCTTTTTCTTTAAGAGCCAAAATGTTTTTTTCTTCAAATAAAATATCACCCGATAAATACATGTTTTTTTTAGGAAGCAATCCCATAATCGCCAATGAAGTAATGGATTTTCCCGAACCTGATTCTCCGACAATTCCAAGAATTTTGTCGGGATTTAAATCAAAGGAAATGCCGTGGACTATTTCGTTTTTCTCTTTTTTATTACCAAAAGCGATACGTAAATCACGAACTGACAGCAGCGGGTGAACCTTTTCCATACGTGTAAAAATATTTAAAAATTCCAAACAATAAAAAAGCCATTCCAAAAATATGGAATGGCTTGATAAATTTTTTAAATGTTCTATTTACGGTAGCGGATCGCCTACTTGAAGGTCGCATCTGTGCCAAGGCTGTCCGTGCGCCGGATTTAATTCCGGTTTAGGCCCCGTGTTTCCCGGATTGGCAGGTGGTGTTGAAGGTGTCTGTGTCGGCTCTATGCTTATATTTTGTTGAGGCGAACTTCCATCCAAAGGAGCTCCGACAGCAATATCACATCTGTGTCCCGGTTGCCCATGAGGAGGATTGACAGAACCCGGAGGCAAAGCTTCTGCATTGCTTGCATTCGAAGGCGTAGCACTTTCAAGTTGTTGCCTCTTTTGATCCACAGTCATTTCTGTGGGTTCACTTGCCTCTTCAGTAACATTCTTTTTCTCGTTGTTCTGACAAGAAATAGTCACAGCAGCAATAAATAGAGGTATAAAAAATGTTTTTGAAATTAGTTTTGAAAAAATCATTGTATTTCTCTTTTTTAAATAAGGGCTAAAATTACTAAAAATATTTGGATAGTCAATATTTCATTGACTCAGTTGTCAACAATTGTAATTTCATTGTCGGTTAAAAGGGATTCGTTCCGTAGCCTGAGTACAATCTGGGCAACAGTTACAGTGTCTTTTTCGCAGTAAGTGACAATCCGTTCAATATCATTTTCTTCATAATAAATGCGATAGACTTCACTTCCTTTAATGTCGTCCTTGGGAGAAGGAATTTCCAAAATCCGCGCCATTAATTCCAAAGAGTTGTAATTTTTATAATCGCCAAACCGCCAAAGTTCCAATGTGTCCAGATATGGAACTTCCCAAGGACGCTTCCCGAACATATCCAGTTTTGAAGGAAGCGAAATCCGATTGACAATCATTCTTCGGGCAATGTATGGAAAATCGAATTCCTTGCCGTTATGAGCACAAAGCAGATGACGTGATTTATAAAAATAACGGTCTAAAAGATTTTTAAAGTTCAAAAGCAATTCTTTTTCTTCTCCGTGATAACTCCGAATCCGAAAACTTCGTTCCCCTTGATCTGAACTAAAAAAACCGACGGAAATGCAAATAATTTTACCAAACTCTGCATAAATCCCGGCGCGTTCGTAAAAATCTTCTCCCGTAATTTCGTCTTTCCGCTGAAATCTGGTTTTTTGTTCCCATAATTCCTGATCGATCGCTTCGAGCTGATTGTAATCTTTAAACAACGGAACCGTTTCAATATCTAAAAATAAGATGTTTTCAAGATTTATTTTTCTAAGCATAACTACGTCATTGTGAAATTTAAAATAAAGTATGTTGAACGGGAGATTGCTCTATTTCTAAAAGCTTTTTCTTTTTATCCAATCCACCCGAATAACCGGTTAGCGTTCCATTGCTTCCGATAACTCGGTGACAGGGGATGAAAATCAGTATCGGGTTGCGTCCGTTAGCATTTGCAGCGGCGCGAATTTGTTTTTCATTTCCAAGGCGTCGGGATATTTCTTTGTAAGAAACTACCTGACCGTAAGGAATTTCTTTTAAAATGTTCCAAACCTTTTTTTGAAAATCCGTTCCCGAAGGAGCAAGCGGAAGCGAAAAATCTTTTCGTTTATGTTGAAAATATTCTTCCAATTGCTTGCACGCTTCTTTTAAGATTCCCGTAGCATTATTAATATGTTCAGTTTGATTTTCTGTAAAACGGATTTCCGTTATCGCTCCATTTGATGCGATAATTTCAAGAGTTCCTATAGGAGACGGATATGTAGCGGATTGGTAAGGCATTCTTATTCAGGCTTGATGCGGTAATAAGAATATAAAAATAGGAAAAATAAAACAGATTTACCGTTCTCCGTTCCATTCTGCAAAAAACTGTTCTAAATACAACTCCATAAAATGATGTCGTTTTTCTGCAATTTTTTTCGCCGTTTCGGTATGCATCAAATCTTTTAGAAGCAAAAGTTTCTCGTAAAAGTGATTAATCGTAGGCGCAATATGGTTTTTATATTCTTCCGGAGTTAATTTCAAATTTGGTTTTATTTCCGGATTGTAAATCGGTCGGTTTTTGTATCCTCCGTAATTAAAAGTCCGTGCAATTCCAATGGCTCCAATAGCATCCAATCGATCTGCATCCTGAACAATTTCAAGTTCTTTGGAATGAAAATTCTTCTGAAAATTACCGCCTTTGAAAGAAACGTTTTGGATGATTGAAATGACATGAGAGACAACAACTTCTTGAACGCCCAAAGCATTGAGAAAAGCGGCGGCGCGTTTGGGACCGACAGATTCGTCGCCATCGTGGAATTTGTAATCAGCAATATCGTGAAGCAATGCGCCCAATAAAACAACGGTAGTATTTACGTCTTTTTCTTCTTTTAAAATCAGTCGGGCGTTTTTGTAAACCCGTTCTATATGAAACCAATCATGACCTCCTTCGGCATTTTCCAGTTCTTTTTTTACAAACGCAATGGTTTTGTCAATGATTTTTGAATTGTTCATGCTGAAACGGATGAGGTGATGGTCTTTTCGACTTTGGTGATTAATTCCGAAACTTCGTAATCTTCAATTTTGATGGCATCGTGAATTTTCATATTGAATTGTACGCCCAACGGAATCGGAAAATTTCCCCACCGATGAAGTTTCCATGAATTGTTGACGGTAACCGGAATCACATATCCGTCGGGAAGTTTTTTAAAAAGCGTTTCGAGTCCCGTGGTTTTAAAAGGTTTGGGAACGCCGTCTCTGCTCCGTGTGCCTTCGGGAAAGATAACTCCTGCGCGGTTGTGTTTTGTAAGATAGTTGGAAAATTTGAGCATTTCCGTTATCGATTGTCGCGGATTTTTACGGTCAATCAGAATCGAACCGCCATGTCTCAGGTTATAAGAAATTGAGGGAATTCCTTTTCCCAATTCAATTTTGGAAATGAATTTTGGATGGAGTTTTCGCAAATACCAACTAATTGGAGGAATGTCCCATTGACTCTGATGATTGGATACAATAATCATCGGCGCTGTTGGAAGAAGTTTTTCGGATTTTTCAACTTTAAAAGTAGTGCCCAATACGTTTAAGCAGCGCATCAAACTCAAATTGAGGTAATCCACACTTTTTTTATGTGCTTTGTAACCGAATAAATTAAAGCAAATCCATTGTATCGGATGAAAAATTACAATAGTCAATCCGAATAAAAGATAAAAAACAATGGAAAAAGGAGCGCTGATGAGTTTGAGGATGACTTGCATAAGGATAAAAAAACTGTCAAGAAAATAGCATTTTTATATGTTTTCAATAAAGTACAACTATTTTCTTGACAGCATAACTTTAAGGTTCTTCTGTCATTGAATTAAAACCTGAGATTAACAATATTCGTCGTATGCGGTTTTTAAATTAGCTGCAATTATTTCCGCGCTGCGACCTTCGATATGGTGTCTTTCAAGCATGTGAACCAATTCACCGTCTTTAAAAAGCGCAATAGCAGGCGAACTTGGCGGAAAAGGCACCATGTGATTGCGTGCAGTTTCTACCGCTTCTTTATCAACGCCCGCAAATACCGTTACCAAATGATTCGGTTTTTTTGAGTTTTGAAGGCTCATATTTGCTCCCGGACGCGCATTGGCTGCGGCACATCCACAAACGGAATTGACAACCATTAACGTAGTTCCGGACTGTTGCAAAGCTTCTTCAACAGCTTCCGAAGATTGAAGCTCTTTAAAACCGATATTCGTCAAATCTTCGCGCATGGGTTTTATAAGTTCTGCTGGATACATAATATTTTGAATTTAGAATGATTAAAAATAATAGGCAAAGATACAGATTCTTATAGAATTGTATAGCACCGCATCCACAAGTCGTTGTGAATTGTTTTTGTTGAATTTTGGCAAAGGAAAACTTATTTGAATTGTAAATTACTACTTTTGCGGGTCAGTTACTTGCTGCTTCATGTATAGTTGGATATTTGCCATAGTTGTTTTTTATTTCACCAGAAGCTTTATTGCCGCAATATTGGCTTTTTGGGTGGGGAGAATGATTGACAGTGCGAGTCAACATGGAAGAACCCGAACTTTTCATCGTCCTTTCGGTCCTTCTCACAGCGTTTCTCCCGAAGATTTCGAGTTGCATTTACTTTCTCTTGCCTCTATCGTTATTAAAGCTGATGGCCAAATCAGTCAGACGGAATTGGATTATGTGAGAAATTATTTTGTTCGTGCTTACGGGAAAGACCGAGCCAATGCTACATTCCGCTTGTTTAACGAAATTGCCAAAACACGAGAGATAAATGCAGCCAATATTACCAACATTCTCCGCCAACGCACGCGTTATGAAAGTCGCTTGCAAATCCTCCATTTTCTCTTTAGTATCGCAAATGCTGATGGACGCGTTTCGGAATTGGAAATGCGGAAAATCAATGAAATTTCTAATTATTTGGGAATATCATATCCGGATTTTGAGAGCATCAAAGCCATGTTTTTTCAAGATGCGGACAGCGCTTATAAAATCCTGGAAGTTGACAGAAATGCCACAGAAAACCAAATAAAACAAGCCTATCGGGCAATGGCAAAAAAATACCATCCCGACAAACTCCAACATTTGGATGAAGCCCACCGACGCGGAGGAGAAGAAAAATTTAAAAAAGTTCAGGATGCCTATGCGCAAATAAGAAAAGAAAGAAGTTTTTAACGCTTAAATATTTCGCTTTGAGGCGATTTTGATTTTCTGAAATTCCAACAGATTTAAAGACAATCAACGCACGACTCAAGAAGAACAAAAAAGTTTTGAAAAATTATTTTGCACAGATAAAAAATACTATATATTTGCACCCGCTAACGTAGATGTTGGCAAAGGAAATTTTCCTCCTTAGCTCAGTTGGTTAGAGCACCTGACTGTTAATCAGGGGGTCGCTGGTTCAAGCCCAGCAGGGGGAGCAAAAAAACAGAAGGGTTGCAGAAATGCAGCCCTTTTTTGTTTTAGCGCATTTATTACAATAAAAGCGTGAAAATTCCAACCCAAACAATTTGGTTAACTTTGCAGCGTGGATAAATTGACAAAAGAGCAAAGGAAGAGAA
>CAZWVT010000048.1:11692-13611 GCA_964636665.1 uncultured Flavobacteriaceae bacterium | reverse complement strand
CTTCACGCCCAAAAACTTTCAATTTTCAACTTTCAATTATAAAACGCATTTCGCCTCACGCAAAAAAACTCTCAATTTTCAATTTTCAACTTTCAATTCTCTTATTTGCGTATTGAAGTGCTAATTGAAACTGGGTTTCCAAATCCATCTCTGAATTATCAATTTCAATAGCGTCAGGAGCTTTTAACAATGGAGAGTTGCTTCGTGTAGAATCAATTTTATCGCGTTCATTTAAATTTTCCAAAACATCATTGAAGTCGACTGAATTGTCATTTTTAAATAACTCGGCATAACGGCGTTTGGCTCTGACTTTAGGAGAGGCAGTCATAAAGATTTTCAATTCGGCATCGGGAAAAACCACCGTGCCGATATCGCGTCCATCCATTACCACTCCTTTCGATTTTCCCATCTGTTGCTGAAGTTGAACCAATTTGCGACGAACTTCAGGAATTTTTGCGATACTGCTGACATAGCGTGATACTTCCATTTTCCGAATTTCAGCTTCTACGTCTGTATTATTTACAAATGTATGTGCTTTATCCCATTCCGGTTTTTTTTTAAAAGTGAGTTCGAGTGTGGGGAATAAATCGATAAGTTGTTTTTCGTGAAAGAAGTCCGCACCTATCAATTTTTCTTTTAAAGCAACCCAAGTAATTGCTCTGTACATCGCTCCGGAATCAACGTAAATATATCCCAAGGCTTCTGCCAATTGTCTGGCAAGCGTACTTTTTCCTGTTGAGGATAATCCATCAATGGCGATGGTAATTTTCTTTTGTTTTTGCATATATTTTGTCCTTACTGCAAATCTACATGAAGACCAAAGAAACTTGAACTTGCAGCCATACTGTATTGAGAATAAGAATAACTGAGTCTGAACCTGTTTAGTTTTATGGAGAAACCACCACTCAGTCCGGCGAATGCTCTTTTATCTACAATTCGCAATTCTTCGCCACGCCGGAAGTTGTACCCCAAGCGCACATTAAATCCTCTATCGGGAAACAGTTCTACGCCCAATATCACATGACGGAGTGCATGATCAAAGAACGTTACTTTTTCTGATGTTACATTTCCTTCTAAATCGGTTTGGTCTCTGGCAGGATTTGAAAAAGCCAAGTCCCATTTTTGCATATTTTCGAGAGTGATATGCCATTGTACAGGAACATTCTCCAATTTTTGAGAGATTCCAATCAACAATTCAAAAGGCAGCGGTTCATATTCTTCGTGATAAGGCTTTAACTGCGTTCCGATGTTTCTTCCAACGACGGCAAGATGCAATTGGTTTTCCGGATTCATATAAAACACGCCCAAATCAAGTGCAGCTCCCCAAGAGGAATACTGTTCTAATTGTGAAGAAATCATTTTTACATTTGCCCCTAATTGAATGTTTGTATTTGGAATTTTTCGGGCATAACCTACTGAAACAGCAACTTCTCCTCCTGAAAAACTATTTGTAAAATTTCCAGTTTCGTCATATCCGTCAAAAGTTCCGTAGTTTAAATAGGTAATTCCACCATGAAGTATGTGAAGACTGTCACTGATGTTTCGTGCATAAGCAACGGTTCCGTAATTTACATCTCCGATATAATTGCTGTAATTCAAGGACAATTGATTATCCATTTCAATATTGATGCTTGCAGGATTCCAGATTCCTTGTATCGGGTCGTAATCTGCATTGGTAACTACTTTTCCTCCCAATGCAGCCATTCTCGGATTATTGACAAGATTCAGAAATTGATAAGTTGCGTTTCCGCCAATTTGAGCTGTGACAAATGTGGAAAAAATAAGAAAGACGAAAAAAATGAAATTGCGCATAATGGCGATTAGGCTATCCGAAATTTAATAACGTACAAAAATAACTTATATTTAGTTTCTTTTAATCTTTTCAGCAATTTAAGATTAAAAAAATAAATGGAAAAACA
>CAZWVT010000048.1:0-11592 GCA_964636665.1 uncultured Flavobacteriaceae bacterium | reverse complement strand
CTGCTATTGCTTGTGTTTTTCCATTTATAGATTTTTGTATTTAGGATTAACCTATTTTTATTGCATCCTCAACCGGTTCATTTGTCATCGCAACTTTTACGGCATCTTTCATCGTGCGTACATAATGAAACTTCAAGCCTTTTAAATATTCGGGATTTATCTCTTGAATGTCTTTTTTATTGTCTTCACTCAGCATGATTTCCTTAATGTGCGCACGCTTTGCCGCTAATATTTTTTCTTTAATTCCACCTACCGGCAGTACTTTTCCGCGCAATGTTATTTCCCCTGTCATAGCAATCCCTTTTTTCACTTTGTTTTGAGTGAAAAGAGATATCAGCGAAATGAACATCGTAATTCCTGCACTGGGGCCGTCTTTGGGTGTGGCACCTTCCGGAACGTGAATGTGGACATTGTATTTTGAAAAAATATCCGGATTGATATTGAAAATTTCTGCATTTGATTTTAGATACTCCAAAGCAATCGTCGCAGATTCTTTCATTACTTTTCCTAAGTTTCCGGTCATGTTGAGTTCTCCTTTCCCTTTTGAAATTGCAGATTCAATAAAAAGGATGTCTCCGCCCACGCTTGTCCATGCCAAACCGGTAACTACACCTGCCACATCATTGTTTTCGTATTTGCTGCGTTCCATTTTTGGCGGTCCTAAAATGTCCAATAAAGCTTTTGCGGAAATTTTTGGTTCGTATGCTTCTTCCATTGCAGTTTTCATTGCAGCATAGCGAACCACTTTTGCTATTTGCTTTTCCAATGCCCGAACACCGCTTTCACGCGTATAACCTTCAATGATTTTTTCTAATTGAGGTTTGGGAATTTGTACTGCTTTTTTATCCATTCCATGTTCTTCCAATTGTTTTGGCAATAGATGACGACGGGCAATTTCTATTTTTTCCTCTGTCGTATAACCGTTTACGTGAATGATTTCCATACGATCGCGAAGTGCAGGTTGTATGGTTTCCAAACTGTTTGATGTAGCTATAAACATAACCCGCGACAGGTCATAACCCAATTCGAGAAAATTGTCGTAAAATGAATTGTTTTGCTCGGGATCTAAAACTTCAAGCATCGCTGAAGAAGGATCTCCCTGATGACTCATAGAAATTTTATCGATTTCGTCCAAAACAAAAACCGGATTGCTTTTTCCTGCTTTTTTCAGGTTTTGAACAATCCGCCCCGGCATTGCTCCAATATATGTTTTTCTGTGTCCGCGAATTTCTGCTTCATCGCGAAGTCCGCCCAAGGACATTCTCACATATTTTCTGCCCAATGCTTCTGCTACTGATTTTCCTAAAGATGTTTTTCCAACACCCGGCGGTCCGTAAAGACATAAAATAGGAGATTTCATGTCGTTTCTAAGCTTGAGAACGGCTAAATACTCTATGATTCTTTTCTTCACGTCATCCAAACCGTAGTGGTCTCTGTCTAAAATTCGACGTGCGCGTTTTAAATCAAATTTATCTTTGCTGTACTCATTCCAAGGCAATTCGAGTAATAAATCCAAATAGTTTCTCTGAATACTGTATTCGGCAACTTGAGGATTCATTCGTTGCATTTTCTGCAATTCTTTTTCAAAATGCTCTTTGACTTCTTTACTCCATTTTTTCTTTTTACTACGAGCACGCATTTCCTCAATTTCTGCATCCATCGTTCCTCCAAGTTCTTCCTGAATGGTTCGCATTTGTTGTTGCAAGAAATACTCTCGTTGTTGTTGGCTTATATCACTGTGAACTTTAGATTGAATGTCGTTGCGCAATGTCAGTTTTTGAATCTCAATATGCATATATCGCAACGTTTCCAAAGCACGTTCTCTTAAGTCGTTGATTTCAAGCAGTTTTTGCTTTTCTTCGACTGAGATATTCAAATTTGATGAAACAAAATTTATCAGAAAACTATTGCTTTCGATATTTTTTATTGCAAATGCAGCTTCTGACGGTAAGTTGGGACTTTCTTTTATTATTTCTAATGCAAGCTCTTTGATGTTCTCTACAATTGCTGTGAACTCTTCATTCTGATTTGCCGGTCTGGCTTCTTCCACTTCTCGAATCGAGGCTTTGAAGTAGGGAGCGGTTTCGACCATCTCGGAAATTTCAAATCTTTTTTTTCCCTGAATGATTACGGTGGTATTGCCATCAGGCATTTTTAAAACTCGCAAAATCTGAGCGACTGTTCCAAGTTTATTGATATCCTCCGGTGTAGGTTCCTCGTCTTGTTCGTTTTTTTGCGATACAACACCGATAATTTTATTTCCTTTATTTGTTTCATTTATCAGACGAATTGATTTGTCTCTACCAGCGGTAATTGGAACCACAACTCCGGGAAACAAAACAGTGTTTCGGAGCGGAAGTATGGGTAGTATTTCCGGTAGATTTTCTTTTTCCATAGCGTCTTCATCTTCCAAAGACATCAAAGGGATGAATTCAGCATCTTCGTTTAAATCCTGTAATGACAAATTGTCTAAGCTTCTAAATTTTGATTTGCTCATAGTTATATTTAAGTCAATGTGTCATTTTATATAGAGACACACGCACAATTTTTATTAATATATATTCTTTATATCGAGAACTTTCTAATAGTTCAAGAGTTATGCCAGTTACTTTTTAAGATTGAAATTTCTATTAAGAGATGACAAAAACCGGTACTTAAGAAAATACCGGTTTTCAAAAAAATTATAATTTTAAAATATCTTATTATGGTAGAATAATCGAAAACGTTCCGTCAGTTATTTCATAAACTGTTTCATCTTGTCCGGATGAATCGGTTGCAGAAAATTCAAAAGTACCTTTGACTACTCCGGTTTGTCTGTCAATTTCGGTAACTGTAAAAGTACCTTCCAATGAATAATATGAAATTGTTATGCCTACTTCAGGGGTATATTGTCCTATTATTTCATTACCCATTCTCACTTCATTTGTCATCGTGTAAGTTCCTACGCGAATCGTTTCAGGAAACTGTATTTCCAGAGCTTGATCTTCTACGGTAGTTTTCATGCGTACAATAGGATATTGATTTACCACATCTTTCTCTACAGTAACCGCATTTGGATTGTAATCTACACCATCTACTTTGGCCGCTAATATGTTGTTGCCACCCGGTACGCCATCAAAATAAATGGTAAAGCTTCCATTGGTAATTTCAACTTCTTCTGTTGTTCGCTCTAACGGATCATTTGCTGTAAAATTAAAAGTAGCAGTGAGTAATCCTTCTTCCAGATTGATTTCAGTTATCGTTAATTTTCCGGGATTTGAAGATAAGCCAACGCCATTTACAGCACGATAGATTCCGATTGGTTTGGTTCCGTCAGACATATTTACCATATCGTGAGCACCTACTTCTAAATTACGGGGAACATCAATACGAATCATCTCTTCTTGTGTGAGGGCTTCAATCTTGAACATCGAAACTCCGCCTACAGTTGTTTCTGATAAAAGAACACGTTGCGGATTAAAGTTTCTTCCGTCAATTCTTGCCCTAAAATCATGTTCAGGATCGGGTTCTACAGGATCTCCTCCACTTCCGCCATCATCAGCCGTTACGATTAAATTGGTTAGTTGGAATCCACCGTCCGTAATATTGATTTCTTCTGTTTGCGGCATTCCGTCGCCTCCCATTACAGGCATTCCATTATCATCAAGTAAAAAACGGACTGCTTGAAAGTTGAATGTTCCGGATACTAAACTATCTGCAGGATTTAAAACATCAATGGTAATTTCACCTTGAATCGACATATATGGAAAAGCTTCAGTTTCATCTTGATATATAGCTGTAGTAGTTGCTTCACTAATGGGAAAAGTTCCTTCCATTGGGTTTGCAACTATAATTTGAATTTCTTCTCCGGTTGCTTTAGACCCTTTCAATACCAATTTTGTAGAATCCATAACGGCTTCTGTATCCGAAGCCAAAAATGTTGAACCATTTATTTTTGCTCGAAATTCACCATCGGAAATCGGAGTTTCAAAACCTGAAGGTGAATCATCTTTCTCGCATGATACAAATTGAACAGCGAAAAAGGAAAGAATTAGGGCGCTAAGAATGTTTGTTATTTTCATAAGTTTATTTTTACAGCAGGAGCAAACTTAACAAAAAATGTTTATTTTATATTACTTTTTTGAACTCTTAATAACAACAAAAGTCCGACAATGAAAAAAAGTGCCAGAACCAGTACAGAATTTCTCATACTCCCGGTAATTTGGTCAATAAAACCATAAAGCGACATTCCTATTACGATTCCTATCTTTTCGGTTACATCATAAAAACTAAAATAAGAAGTGGTTTCTTTAGTTGCGGGAAGAAACTTGGAATACGTTGACCGAGACAGCGATTGAATCCCGCCCATAACCAATCCGACAACTCCGGCAACAATGTAAAAATGAATGGGCGTGGAAATATAATAAGCTACAACACAAATCATTATCCACACGCCGTTTATCGCCACCAATACCGGAATATTCCCAAATTTATCTGATAATTTTGCCGTCCAAACAGCACCTCCGATAGCTACGATTTGAATTAGTAAAATACTTACGATTAATCCCATTGTTTGTTCTTCGCTACTGCTCCATTGAATTTCCTGTTCCCCAAAATAGGTAGCAACCAACATCACGGTTTGCACAGCCATACTGTAAATAAAAAACGCTCGTAAATACCTTTTTAAATGAAGGGTTGATGCAATTGATTTTCCTACTTTTCGCAATTCTCTGAATCCGTTAAAAACAATTCTCTTTGACGGCGTATGAAACCTCTTGTTTCCTTTGGGCAGATAATAAAATGTGTATTGACTAAAAAGTATCCACCACACGCCTACTGACACAAAAGACCAACGCATTGCCAAAAGCGCACCTGAAATTCCGAAGACTTCGGGTTTCATTATCATAAAAAGATTGAATACCAATAATATGACACTGCCGATATATCCATAAGCATAACCTTTTGCACTGAGCGCATCTTGCTGTTCGGGATAAGCAATATCCGGAAGGTAAGAATTGTAAAAAACCAAACTTCCCCAAAAACCTATCAGTCCTAAAAAGTAAAACAACAAGCTCAAATAGATGACATCCAAGTTGAAAAAATACATTCCCATCGTTGAAATTCCACCGAGATAGCAGAAGAATTTCATAAATATTTTTTTATTCCCGCGATAATCGGCAATTCCGGAAAGTAAAGGAGAAATTATTGCTACAACCATAAAAGCCACAGCTGTGGTATAACTTATTAAAGGAGTGCTTCTGATGTTTCCACCAAAAATTTCGACACTATCTATTTCTGCTACACGAAACAAACCTTGGTAGAAAATAGGAAAGATAGCAGAGGCAATTACCAGACTGTAAACAGAATTCGCCCAATCATAAAAAGCCCAAGCGGTAGTGAGTTTCTTGTGTCCTTTGGGAAAAATTCGCATAAAATGAATGTAAAAAGAAACTAAGGAAAACTTTAAAAAACAGCTAAGTTACTTATTTTTTAAAATTTGCAACTCCGTATTTCCTTGCTTCTTCTTTTGCACTTGGCGCCCATTCTTTAATATTTTTTATCCGTGTACTGCTGCTCGGGTGGGTGCTTAAAAATTCCGGAGTCGCTCCGGTTTCTTGTGCTTGCATGCGCTCCCATAAATGAGCAGCTTCCATCGGTTCATAACCGGCAATAGCCATTAAAAGCAGTCCAATTCTGTCGGCTTCGGCTTCGTGAGAACGATTAAAAGGCAACATGACTCCCACGGTGGAACCTACGCCATAAGCCATATTAAAAATTTCCTGATTTTCCGGTTTGCTTGCTAAAGCTAAATTTCCGACCACTGCTCCCAATTGTTGAATTTGGTCGGCACTCATTCGTTGTTGTCCGTGATTTGCAAGCGCATGAGCTACTTCATGTCCCATTATCGCTGCCAATCCGGCTTCTGTTTTAGCAATGGGTAGAATTCCGGTATAAACAACAATTTTTCCGCCGGGCATACACCACGCATTTATTTGTGGGTCATCTACAAGATTATATTCCCACTGATAGTCCGATAAGTAATTGCCATATCCGTTTGCTCTTAAATATTTCTCTGCGGCATCTGCTATTTTTCTTCCTATTTCTTTAACTTGTCTGGATTCTGAAGTATTGTTTATGACTTTATGCTCCGAGAGAAAACTGTTATAAGTTTGAAAAGACATAGGGAACAATTCCGCATTGGAAACAAGAGCCAAAGTTCTCTGACCCGTAAATGGATTAGTGGCACATCCATTGACAATAAGCAGCAATCCGATTCCGAGTATTAAATTTTTGATTTTCATTTCGGTCAATTAATATTTTTTGGAAAATTAAAGATATAAACCCAATTTGGATATTAAAATTATTAAAAAAAATATGGATAAAGTTTTTTAAACTTTTTTTAATATGTTTCGGCTATAAATCAATTACTTTTAAAAACCCTAAAAATAGATGGAACAACTTTTGTTGATAGCTTTTTAAAATAAACATTATGAAAAAAATAGTTCTTTTATTGTTTTTGTCGGCTGTAACTTTAGTCGGTTGTAAAGGTGAACGCGGACCCAAAGGCGATCCCGGCGGATTGTTATATGCTCAAGTTTTTGAAACCAATGTGCGTAATTTTAATTACGATGTGCAAAAAAATCAATTGTTTACGGATTTCTACTCCTACCCTTTTACAGTTTATGAAAGTGATGTAGTCTTGGTTTATCGTTATGAAGGTCAAACCGACATCGGAAATGGTGAAGTTGCTGATGTTTGGACGCAATTACCCAATACGATATTTTATTCAGACGGAACCGGAGATTTGTTTCAATACAATTTTAATCACACTTTTATAGATATTCAATATACGATTGAAGGGAATTTTCCTTTAAACAATATTGATCCGAGTCATGCCAACAATCAAATATTCAGAGTAGCAGTCGTTCCTGCCGAATTTGCTTTAAAAAATCCATCCATGGAAGAAATTATGGAGATTTTGGACGCAAACTCTCTTGAGATTATTGAAATTGAATAGGTCGTTGCGGTCTTCTTATAATAAAATTTAACCATCTCATTTATTAAACTTTCTTTTAAAAATGAACATATTTGACAATAATTCAAATGATTATTCTGTAAAGAAAACAGAAGAAGAATGGAGAACCGAACTAGGAGAGGAACGTTATTCTATTCTCAGAAAAGCCGGAACGGAATATCCCCACACCGGAAAATACAATATGCATTTTGAAAAAGGGCAATACGTTTGCGGAGCATGTAAAACTCCTCTTTTTAGCAGCGATTCTAAATTTGAAAGCAATTGCGGATGGCCATCCTTTGATCAAGCAATTGAAAACGCCATTGAATATCGCAGAGATACTTCCCACGGAATGATAAGAACCGAAACGCTGTGTGCCAATTGCGGAAGTCATCTCGGACATGTTTTTGAAGACGGTCCTACAGAAACAGGAGTTCGGTATTGCATCAATTCATTGTCTATGGATTTTGAAAAATAACGAATTATTTTTTTGTTTTTTCTGAATTGGGTTCAATTCCATAAAGAGCTATGGGAATCAGTAATATTATTGACAAGATGCTTCCTGCCAAGCCGAAATAAGCATCTACAACATCTTTAGTATTTAGAAAAGGCAGTAATAATTCATAAACAAAATTTGCGACAACAATCGTGGCTGCCAACAATATGATTTTTCTAAATTTTACTCCTTGCAAAATCCATAAATACCCAATGATTAGAATGAATATGGAGCTTAAAGTAAAATTGGATATATGCGAATAAAATGAAGGCATTAATTTTTCAAAAAATGTTATTCTTAAATTTTCTTGCTTCCTACCAAAAAACAACAGATAATTAAGTCCTAACAAAAGCAGAAAATATAATGCTGCCCATACACGTGATGTTTTAAATGTGTTTTTCACAAAATCCGTTTTTTTATATTTCAATAATAAGAATTTTTATTTCCATTCAATGACATCCTGTCACTTTTTACTCATTGGTACTTTCTTTGACAAGTAACGTACTTAGTAAGTTAAATATAAAAACGAAAAAATATGAGTAAAGGAACTATCAATGTATCTGTAGAGAATATTTTTCCATTAATTAAAAAATTCTTGTACAGTGATCATGAAATTTTCTTGCGCGAATTAATTTCCAATGCAACCGATGCTACGCTAAAACTGAAACATCTTGTAAACATTGGGGAAGCCAAAGGTGTGGATTACGGAAATCCGATTATTGAAATTAAATTGGATAAGGAGAAAAAAGAACTTCGGATTATTGACCAAGGAATTGGAATGACTGAAGAAGAAGTTCAAAAATATATCAATGAAATTGCTTTTTCCGGCGCCGAAGAGTTTTTGGAAAAATACAAAGACAAAAACAGTAAAGATGCCGGAATTATCGGTCATTTCGGACTTGGTTTTTATTCCGCTTTTATGGTTGCCGAAAAAGTTGAAATCTTGACAAAAAGTTTTACCGATGCGCCTGCCGTAAAATGGACATGTGACGGTTCGCCGGAATTTACTTTAGAAAAAATCGACAAAAAAGAACGCGGAACTGAAATCGTATTGCATATTGCAGAAGATTCTACAGAATTTTTAGAAGAATCCCGCATTCGCGAACTACTCGTAAAGTACAATAAGTTTATGCCCGTTCCCATTAAATTTGGAATACGCACAGAAACTTTACCAAAACCTGAAGGCGCAAAAGAAGATGAACCGGCTCCGACAAAAGAAGTGGATGATATTATCAACAACCCCACTCCTGCTTGGACTAAACAACCTTCAGAATTAGAAGATAAAGATTACACGGATTTTTATCGGGAACTGTATCCGATGCAATTTGAAGAACCGCTTTTCCACATTCATTTAAATGTTGATTATCCGTTTAACTTAACCGGAATTCTTTACTTTCCGAAACTCAGCAATGATATGAGTATTCAGAAAGACCGTATCCAATTGTATCAAAATCAGGTTTTTGTCACGGATAATGTGGAAGGAATCGTTCCTGAATTTTTAACCATGCTTCGCGGAGTGATTGACAGCCCTGATATTCCTTTGAACGTTTCCAGAAGTTATTTGCAAGCAGACGGAGCCGTTAAGAAAATTTCCGGTTATATTACCCGTAAAGTTGCTGATAAGTTAAAAAGCTTGTTCAACAACAATCGTGAAGATTTTGAATCAAAATGGAATGACATAAAGGTAGTCATCGAATACGGAATGCTCACTGAAGAAAAATTCTTTGAAAAAGCCAAAGATTTCGCACTTTATCCTACAGTAAATAATTCTTATTTCACTTTTGAAGAGCTAAAAGAAAAAGTAAAAACGTTACAAACCGATAAAGACGAAAAAATAGTTCTTCTTTATGCTTCGGACAAAGATGAGCAACATGCTTATATTCAAGATGCCAAAGACAAAGGATATGAAGTGCTTTTATTAGATTCTCCGATTATCACACATCTGCTTCAAAAGATTGAAACGACAGAGGAGAATATCTCATTTGTACGTGTTGACAGCGACCATATCGACAATCTAATCAAAAAAGATGACGAGCAGATTTCAAAACTGACCGATGAGGAAAAAGAGAATTTAAAGCAATATGTAGAAGGAATTGTTCCCAAAGAGAAGTTTACAATCCAGCTTGAAGCTATGGACAGCAATGCAAATCCATTTATTATTACCGAGCCTGAGTTTATGCGCCGTATGAAAGACATGCAGCGTACCGGTGGCGGCATGTTTATGGGAGATTTTCCGGATATGTACAATCTTATTGTGAATACCAATCACGAATTGGCTTCTGAAATATTAAATACAAAAACGGACAAAAAAAGACAGCGTTTAATCAATCAGGCATTGGATCTTGCCAAATTGAGCAAAAATCTTTTAAAAGGTGAAGACTTAACTGCGTTTATCAAACGAAGTTATGAAATGATAAAATAACAACTGGTTTTTCGTTGTCAGCATACTTTCAAAAAATCCTTACTCAAATACTGATGTAAGGATTTTTTTGTTTAGTAAATTTAATTGTGGATGTTATAAATTCAACAAAACATCCACAATGCGTTCGGCACATTTTCCGTCCCATAAAGGAATTTCCTGTGCTTGTTTCCAATTTCCTGCAAAAAGAGTTTTCATAGCAGGAGCTATATTGTCGGGATTGGTTCCTACCAGTATGTTTGAACCCAGTGAAATTGTTTCGGGACGTTCGGTATTATCGCGCAAAGTCAAGCAGGGAACATTCATAATCGATGCTTCTTCTGTGATTCCGCCCGAATCTGTTATCACAGCTTTGGCGCGTTCTACGAGATAATTAAACTCCAAATATCCCAAAGGTTCGATTAAATGTAACCTCGGATGGGAAATGCCAATTTCTTTTAAAATCTTTGCAGTTCGTGGATGCACAGGAAAGACTAACGGAAGTTCCTGAGAATGCGTAATGATTTCATTTAAAAGTTGTTTTAAACTTTCTTCTTGATCCACATTTGCCGGGCGGTGCAAAGTCATTACAATATATTCTCTTTCTACTAAATTCAAATCATTCCAAATTTGAGGTTTTTTAAAATTCGGACGATGTTTTAGCAAAGTATCTATCATCGTATTTCCTACAAAAAATATGCGTTCGTCAGAAATGCCGCTATTCCTTAAATTTTCATTAGCCAATTCCGAAGTTGTAAAAAAGTAGTTTGTGATACTGTCGGTGACCAGACGATTAATTTCTTCGGGCATCGTCCAATCTCCGGAACGAATTCCGGCTTCAACATGCGCTACTTTTACATGAAGTTTTTGTGCGGTAATGGCACAGGCCATCGTAGAAGTTACGTCTCCTACCACAAGAACCAAATCGGTGGGATTTTCAATTAATTCTTGTTCAAAACGAATCATAATGTTAGCAGTTTGCTCTGCTTGAGTTCCGCCTCCTGAATTTAAATTGGCATGAGGTTCGGGGATTTCCAATTCTTCAAAAAAATTTCCCGACATTTTCTTATCATAATGTTGCCCTGTATGAACCAAGCGACAACTAATTGCTTCGCCTTTGTTTTGTGCGTTTTCAATAGCGTGAATGATGGGTGCAATTTTCATAAAATTAGGACGCGCACCGGCGACAAGCGTAACTTTCATAAAATGATGATTTGTAGATTGTAATAAAAACTTTATAGATATTGCAAAAGTAAAGGTATAATACGAAAAAATCCGCCTAAAAATAGACGGATTTATCAAATTAATATTTCTTAATATTTAAATTTCCTCTTGATCTCTTAATCTTTGAATATACTGAGCTTTTTGCATTTGAGCTCTTTTTTGAACCGACGGTTTTGTGAATTGCTGACGTGCACGAAGCTGACGCATCCTTCCGGTTTTATCAAATTTTCGTTTGTAACGCTTAAGCGCTCTGTCGATATTTTCTCCGTCTTTTACTGGTATAATTAACATAGTATCATCACCTCCTCTCTTTTGGGATTGCAAAAATAGTAAATTTTATTTAAACCCATTAATTATTTTAAAAAATTAATCAATAGCGCCTAAATGTTTAAAAGAAGGAGAGAGAAATTTATCTCAAATCTATTAGTTTTGAGTGTGAACAAAAAAACCCTCTCCTATGACAAATATAACGTTGTTTTC
>CAZWVT010000047.1:0-14511 GCA_964636665.1 uncultured Flavobacteriaceae bacterium | reverse complement strand
CAATAAGTATCTTTAAATACGGATTGGATTATTTGTCAAGAGTACTTATATCGAAGTGCAACTATTTTGAATATTAATTATTTAAAATTTTTGTCGTGTGCTTAGATATCATTTATAAAATAATGAAAGGCGGTCTAATCAAAATCAGATCGCCTTTTTAATTTAAAATTAGATAATCAACATCGCATCTCCGTAGCTGAAAAAACGGTACTTTTCTTTGACTGCTTCGGCATAAGCTTCTTTTACAAAATCGTGACCGGCAAATGCAGAAACCATCATTAATAAAGTTGATTTTGGAATGTGAAAGTTGGTTATCATACTGTCCGCAATGCTAAATTCATACGGCGGAAAAATAAATTTATTTGTCCATCCTTTATATGGATTTAATGTGCTACTTGACGAAACCGAACTTTCCAAAGCGCGCATGGCAGTAGTCCCGACAGCACAAATTCGTCTTTTATTTCTTATTCCCTCATTTACAATATCAGTCGCTTCTTGCGTAATTTCCATCTCCTCGGAATCCATTTTATGCTTGGAAAGGTCTTCTACTTCCACATTGCTGAATGTTCCCAATCCGACGTGCAAAGTAACTTCGGCAACATTTACACCTTTGATTTCCATTCGTTTCATCAAATGTTTTGAAAAATGAAGTCCTGCGGTAGGAGCTGCAACTGCGCCTTCGTGCTTTGCAAAAATTGTCTGATAACGCTCTGCATCTTCGGGTTCTACATCTCTTTTAATGTATTTTGGAAGCGGCGTTTCTCCAAGTTCAATTAATTTTTTACGAAATTCGTCATAAGAACCGTCAAACAAGAATCTTAAGGTTCGTCCGCGAGATGTCGTGTTGTCAATAACCTCCGCTACCAACGATTCATCTTCACCAAAATATAATTTATTTCCAATCCGAATTTTACGTGCCGGATCTACCAAAACATCCCAAAGTCTGATTTCAGGATTTAATTCACGGAGCAAAAACACTTCAATGCGGGCTCCTGTTTTTTCTTTATTTCCAAACAACCGAGCAGGAAAAACTTTGGTATTGTTTGTTACCAAGACATCACCTTCATCAAAATAATCAATTA
Source organism: uncultured Flavobacteriaceae bacterium (assembly GCA_964636665.1). Taxonomy (GTDB): domain Bacteria; phylum Bacteroidota; class Bacteroidia; order Flavobacteriales; family Flavobacteriaceae; genus JAAYLC01. Next base: position 13,429 of record CAZWVT010000047.1, on the reverse strand, counting down.
AATCCTTAAACATTTTATGTTCAATGGTACGATTTGCTCTGTTTAATACCATTAACCGTGATTCATCCCTGTTTTCAACTGGATATTCTGCCAATAACTCTGATGGAAGATCAAAGTTATAGTTTGATAATTTCATTCCCATAGTTTGCTTTTTTTAACGGGTGCAAATATACAACCGTAAGACAGGCGTTGTCAAGTAAATACGTGTTTATATTTTTTCGCTTAAGTTTTGAAGGAGTTTTTAAGCAAGAATATCGCTGCTTATTCCAAGCATCTGAAAATGTTTCCAAAAATTAGGATACGATTTGGAAACCACGTTTGCATCATTAATAATCAAATTTGTTTTGGCTACCAAAGGAGCAAATGCCAGTGCCATTCGATGGTCTTGATATGTATCTATCGCAATATCCGAGTTTATTTCTCCGGCTGCTTCAAGCTTAAAAATACTATCTGATATGATAGCTTTTGCACCTAATTTTTCCAATTCCGTTTTCAGCGCAAACAATCGATTGGTTTCTTTGAACTTTAAAGTATGTAATCCTTCCAAAACACAACCAATTCGCAAACCAAAACACGTTACGGCAATTGTTTGTGCAATATCCGGGGTTCGAATCAAATCCAATCTGACCGTTTCGGGCAATGTTACCGGAACTTTGGTTAAAGTAACAAGTTGACGAGAAACGTCAAATTCCGTTAAAACTCCTAAAGTTGAATAAATATCTTTTAAAACCGAATCGCCTTGAAAACTCTTTTCAGAATAATATTTAAAACTAATTTTTCCTGCCGGCAACAAAGCCAATAAACTGTAATAATATGACAAAGAGCTCCAATCAGATTCTATTGTGTATGTAGTTGGTGATAATTTTTGTTTGGGAGAAACGACAATCTGATTTTTATTTCTTTTCACTTCAATACCTAATTGTCTTAAAATACTCAAACTCAATTCGATATAACTTTCAGAAGCAGCTGAATTAATCAGTTCAATTTCAAGTCCTTTTTCGAGTGAAGGAGCTATTAGCAACAAAGCCGTAATGAACTGACTGCTTTGTTGTGCAAAAATTGATATTTTATTTTTTATAATTTTTGTTCCTTTAATATGAAGTGGCGGAAATCCTTCTTTATTTAAATAAGTAATATTTACTCCCATTTCACGCAAAGCATCTACAAGTGCCCCAATAGGCCTGTTATTCATCCTTTCACTGCCTTTGAGGATTACATCCAATCCATCTTTAACAGCGCAATAAGCCGTTAAAAAACGCATCGCAGTTCCGGCGTGACCGATATTAATTTCTGTTTTTTGAGAATTTTCTAATTGTTGAAGTGCTTTACGTAAAATATGGCTATCATCGCTATCAGAAGCATTTATCAGACTGATTCCGGAATATTGTGCTTGAAGTATTAGCAATCGGTTGGTTTCACTTTTAGAACCTGATATTTCCAAAGTGACGTTATCGAGAATACGCTCGCTTTTTACTAAAGAAACTTTCATTTTTTGGATTTGTCACCCTTAAGTTTTGATTTGAATTTACCGAAGGTTACAAAAAACCCATAAATAAAGGATGCAAAAATCAGAATTATAAAAAACACAAGCGGATCTCGCTCTGTTACAAAAGCAAAACTAAATCCTTCAATTGCCCATTTCACCACAACAAACAATAAGGAAAATACAAAGGAGAGTGAAAAAACTGATTTCCAAAATCCCGGGGTGGAAATGACTTTTTTAAACATACTTGAAGCAATTCGTTAAGGTAAACATTCTGCAAAATTGCAGTTTTTTTCCGAAATAGAAAAAGGAGCTTATTTTATAAAACAAAAAAAGCCTCTCCATTGGAAAAGCTTCTCATCGGTCTAATTACTTAGAACCACACGTCCGCATGGGCGGACAACACAACATTATAAAAACCCAAAAAAAGAGTTTTAGCGGTCTGGACGAGACTCGAACTCGCGACCCCCTGCGTGACAGGCAGGTATTCTAACCAACTGAACTACCAGACCAATATTATAAATCCGCTTATGCGGTAACCGACAACAGTCGGTTGGTAATATTGCTACACTTTTTATGAACTTAATTTCTCTTGGCTCGGCGCCCCTCCCGAAACAATCGGGATATTCTAACCAACTGAACTACCAGGCCAAATTTTCAATTCATCGTGAAAATGAATTCTGACAACAATCAGACAAATTGAAATTTGTTACTCAAAAGAATGAACGCATCTTCTTTATTGCGGAGGCAAATATAATACTCCCTTTGATACTGACAAACGTTTTTTGAAAAAATAATTTGCTTCCGGAATCACTTGTTTCTATACTTATCCAAATCGTTGACGCTCTACTAAATAGGTGAGCAAAATTTTATTGAAATTTTCATTAATATCACAAGGAACGTACTTTATCTTATATTGTCCGCAGTGTAATTTCAACTCAGCAAAGTAATCTTGGATTGCTTTTTCATATTCTTCCTGAACATTGGATGCATACAAATCAATATGACTTCCGGTTTCCACATCGACAAAACGTGTGGGTTTGTTGTCAAAATTAAAATCGACTTCTCGCTTTTTATCGTAAGTATGAAATAAAACGACTTCGTGTTTGTTATATTTTAAATGTTGTAGTGCTCCAAAAAGTTTTTCTCTTTCTACTGATGGTTGCAACATGTCAGAAAATAAAAAAACCAATGAGCGACGCTTTAATTTTTCGGCAATTAAATGTAAATGCTCCGCGGCTTCTGTTCCTTTTGCCGACGATTTTTCACTGAGCAAATTGTTTAGTTCATACAAAAGCATCTGATGATGCCTTTCGCTTCCTTTTTCATTAGAATAAAACTCGTAATTTTCTCCAAAAATACTCATTCCCACTGCATCGCGTTGACGTTTCATGAGATTCATAATCGCTGCGGCGGCAAGCACCGAAAAACTAATTTTATTTAATGAATCCAAATGAAACTCCTTCAACAAAGGATAGTGCATCGAACTGCTATTATCGATAATCAAATGACATCGCAAATTCGTTTCTTCTTCGAATCTTTTTGTGTAAAGCTTATCGGTTTTTGCAAACAATTTCCAATCGATATGCTTCGTACTTTCTCCGGAATTATATATTTTATGTTCGGCAAATTCAGCAGAAAACCCGTGAAATGGACTTTTATGCAATCCTGAGATAAAACCTTCTACAACCTGTTTTGCAAGAAGCTCCAGATTTTTAAAACCGGTAATTTCATTGATTTGCTTTTTAATATCCATACTTTAAATATTTCATTTTCAAACAACTAAACAAAGGAATCAATTTATTTTGATTTTATATAGTTACAAGAAAACACTTATGCATGATTTTTCAATCGGCACTTATTTATCCTTTAAAATAAGGAATGATGAAGTGAATACAGAATCTTATTGTTTTGAAAGGGTATAGAAATTAGCCAATTGTGCATCGATGACATTGCCTTTCATATCCAACATTCGGACTTCATTTTCGCGTACTTGGAAACGAATAACAATATCACCCGATTCCAAAACTATTTCCGAATCGTTGTTTTCCCAAGTAAAATTCCCTTGACTTTGGTAGCGAATTTCGTCATTTCCGTTCACATGTGCTTCTTGTTTCAATTCAAAAGTATTGTCTTGGCTAAGCCTCAGGACTGTTTTCATATCTTCACAAGTATCGCAATAAGCCACACCTTCATAAGTCCCTTCCCAATCCAATGCGTTTCGTGAGTTGTGAGCTGCATCCGGAACTCTGGCATCTCTTACAATCGGAACTTCTTCATTGAAATCACTACCTTCTCCACTTCTACAAGAAGAAAATAAAGTCAATGAGAGTATTGATAAAATAATTACTGTTCTCATAATGTTTAGTGTTTAATTTTTGGTTTGTATTTAATTCTATTTTAGAATATGATCTACAATACCATACTCCAAAGATTCTTCAGCTCCCATCCAGTGGTCTCTGTTAAAATCTTTCATTACTTTTTCAAAAGTCTGTCCGGTGTTTTCCGCTAATATTTTTGCACTTATTTCTTTTGTCAGTAAAATTTCGCGTGCTGTAATTTCTATATCACTTGCCACTCCACGTGTTCCTCCGCTGGGTTGGTGAATCATTACCCGGGCATAAGGCTGAATGTATCTTTTTCCTTTTTCTCCGGCTGACAACAAAATGCTCCCCATAGACGCAGCAAGACCTGTACAAATTGTTGAAACAGGACTTTTTATTTCTTTCATTATATCGTAAATAGAAAACCCTGCTGTAACATATCCTCCGGGGCTGTTTATGTAAAATTTGATTTCTTCATTATTGACAGCATCAAGGTAAAGCAAGCGTTCAACTACATGTTGTGCACTATCGTCATCGACCATTCCCCATAAAAATATTGTTCGATTTTCTAATAATTTATTGTCTATTCTGTCCTGAGCTTTATATATTTTTTCCATTCAGATAATTACTTTTATGAACTATAAAATTTATTTACTTTGTGAATATTGTATAAAAATAAGAAAAGGCTTAGCAATCTGCCAAGCCCTTTATTCTAAATTTCCAGCTTTTTTTATAAAAGTGAGTCAATTGCTTCTGCATAAACGTTTTTTGGAGCTACACCAACTTGACGTCCTACCAGTTCGCCATTTTGAAAAACAAGAACAGTTGGAATGTTTCTCACTCCGTATTTTGCAGCAAATTCTTGATTTGCATCTACATCAACTTTTCCGATAACTGCTTTGCCTTCATAATCTTTACTCAATTCGTCAATAATCGGAGCGACCATTTTACAAGGCCCGCACCAAGCAGCCCAAAAATCTACCAATACCGGCTTGTCGCTTTTTAAAACAGTTTCTTCAAATGTTGCATCAGTTATTTCTAGTGCCATAATATTCTATTTTTTTTATGATTTACAAATTTACGTTATTTCTTGAGAGATTTATATAAATTAAGATTTGTTTAAATTATGAATGTATCAGATTTAATTATATTCAACTTAACTTGAAATAAATCTGCTTTTTTTCAAGTTCATTCATCAACGTCGGAGAGATATCAATTCTGTACTTTTTACTAGACAAAGCCACACTATGCTGCGGTTCTGAGCTGTCAAATATTTGAACTTCTAAATTTTTATTTCCGGAATTTTCATTTATCAAAAGCGACAACCAATCTATCATTTTATCGTCAATTTTAGTGACAGGCAATGCTATCGACAATTTTTTGGATTGCTTATCGATTACATCTTTTAACAATCCGATATTTTGAATATTTATTCGAGGATCTCCCTTTTTACCTGTTTTTCTACTTACCCAACCTTCTCTCACCACGACTTTAGTATGTATAAATGTATTGATTACCAAAAAGTGCCTGAATTTTAAATAATCTTCTCCATATAGCCTAAACTCAAAGCTGTCTTCATAATCTTCCAATTGAAAAATCCCAAAACCTTGCCCGTCGCGACCTTCCAGGTGCTTTACATCAGACACGATTCCTGCTACTTGAAGTTCTCTGTTTATCAATTCGTTTAAGTCTTTAAACTGTCTGAGAGATGCGGTTGTAAAATTTTTAATGGTGTATTTATAATCATCCAGCGGATGTCCGGAAATATACAATCCAACCACTTCTTTTTCCTGATGCAGTTTTTTCATAGTTCCCCATGATTCGCAAGCCGGAATTTCGGGTTCCGGAAATTGAACTTCACTGGCTTCACCAAATAAACTGATTTGCATTGAATTTTCATTTTCCTGAAACTTTGCAGCATAGCGTAAAATTTTTTCGAGAAATAAAACACCTTCGACATCTCTGTGAAAATACTGTGCGCGATCAGCTCCGAATCCATCAAATCCTCCTGCCAAAGCCAAGTTTTCAAAAGCGCGTTTGTTTGCCGCTCGTAAATCAATCCGTTTGGACAAATCAAAAACTGAAGTGTATTTCCCTTTTTCTCTATTTTTTACAATAGTTTCTACCGCCGAACGACCTACGCCTTTCACTGCGCCCATTCCAAAACGAATGGCATTGTCATCATTTACGGTAAAAGTATAATTGGATTCATTGACATCAGGTCCTAAAATTGGAATTCCCATTCTTCTGCATTCTTCCATTAGCAATGAAACTTCTTTAATATCATTCATACTGTTTGAAAGTACCGCAGCCATAAACTCCGCCGGATAATGCGCTTTTAAATAGGCTGTTTGATAAGCTATCCAAGCATAACAAGTGGAGTGTGATTTGTTAAATGCATAATGTGCAAAGGCCTCCCAATCTTTCCATATTTTTTCGAGAATTTTATCATCGTGTCCCTTTTCTTTAGCTTGATTGATAAACTTCGATTTCATGGTTTTCAAAACATCAGGAAGTTTTTTACCCATTGCTTTTCGGAGTGAATCCGCTTCACCTTTTGTAAATCCTGCCAATTTTTGGGAAAGCAACATCACCTGCTCTTGATAAACCGTAATTCCGTAGGTTTCTTCAAGATATTCTTCCATTTCAGGAAGGTCATAAGTAATTTCTTCTTTGCCGTGTTTTCTGGCGATAAATGAAGGAATATATTCTATCGGTCCCGGACGATACAGCGCATTCATAGCGATTAAATCCGGAAAACTCGTCGGTTGCAAATCACGCATGTATTTTTGCATTCCGACAGATTCATATTGAAAAATCGCTACAGTTTCCCCGCGTTGAAACAATTGATAAGTCAACTCATCATCTAAAGGCAACTCATCCGGATTGAGTTCGATGTTGTGTCGTTCTTTGATTAAAGCCACAGCATCTTTAATATGAGTAAGCGTCTTTAATCCTAAAAAATCCATTTTCAGCAATCCTGCATTTTCTACAACAGCGTTGTCAAACTGAGTCAAATACAAATCTGAATCTTTTGCAGTTGCTACAGGAACAAAATCTGTAATATCGCTTGGTGTAATGATAACGCCACATGCGTGTACTCCGGTATTTCTTACGGAACCTTCAATGATTCGCGCTTGACTAATTGTTTGACCTTCCAAAGAATCAGAAGTTGCTATATTTCGCAATGCCATAACATTTGACAAATCATCCGCACGGAATTTAGATGATAATTCAGAATCTTTTAAATCAAATATTTTTTTTAGTTTTCCCATGGTGGGAATCAACTTTGAAATTCTGTCTGCATCCATCAACGGCAAATCCAATACCCGAGCAGTATCTCTAATAGATGACTTTGCCGCCATAGTTCCGTAGGTAATAATTTGCGCAACTTGATTGTTACCATATTTATTTATGACATAATCCATTACCAGACTTCGCCCTTCATCGTCAAAATCAATATCGATATCCGGCATACTCACACGATCGGGATTTAAAAAACGCTCAAAAAGTAAATCGTATTTAATTGGACATATATTTGTAATTCCAAGGCAATATGCCACTGCACTTCCTGCCGCCGATCCTCTTCCCGGACCAACAGACACACCCATTTTTCGTGCTTCTGCAATTAAATCTTGGACAATCAAAAAATATCCCGGATAACCGGTTCTGGCAATAATATCAAGCTCAAAATCAAGGCGTTCTTTGATTTTTACAGCTTCTGATGAGATTGAATCAGTGGTTTCGGAATTCAGCAAAACTTCTTCATCTACTTCATTGATTTCAGCATATCTCTGCTTGGCTCCTTTATAGGTCAGATAACGCAAATAGGAGTTTTCTCCGCGTTTTCCGCCATCAGTTTCATCTTCCGGATTGATAAAATCTTCGGGAATATCAAAATTTGGAAGCAATACTTTTCGAGCCAAAGTATAAGGTTCGATTTTGGAGATTACTTCTTCAATATTTACAATGGCTTCAGGAAGATCTTTGAAAAGTTCTTTCATTTCTTCCTGACTCTTAAAATAATATTCTTGATTCTGAAGACCGTATCGATAACCTCTTCCCCTGCCGATGGGCGTGGATTGTTTTTCACCTTCTTTTACACACAGCAAAATATCATGAGCATTCGCATCTTCTTTATTGATGTAAAAAGTATTGTTGCAAGCCACCATTTTTATCTGATGACGCCTTGCAAAATCAATCAAGACTTCGTTTACTCGGTTTTCATCTTCTTGATTGTGACGTTGAATTTCGATATATAAATCATCGCCAAATTGTTCTTTCCACCACAAAAGCGCTTCTTCTGCTTGTTTTTCGCCAACATTCAAGATTTTATTGGGAACTTCTCCCTGTATTCCTCCTGTCAACACGATGACATCCTCTTTAAACTGTTCGATTATCTCTCGATCGATTCTCGGGACGTAGTAGAATCCTTTGGTATAAGCTATAGATGACATTTTGGCCAAATTGTGATAGCCTCTTTTGTTTTTGGCAAGCATTACAACCTGATAACCGTTGTCTTTTCTGGTTTTATCCAAATGATTTTGACACACATAAAACTCACATCCGACAATTGCTTTTAAATGATTTTCAGAATTTTCTATCTTTTTGTTATGGTCATTTACGGTTTTTACAAATCGGAAAGCCCCCATCATATTTCCGATGTCCGTCAATGCAACAGCCGGCATTCCATAAGAAACAGCAGCATCTACCAATTGTGTGATATCAGAAGTAGCCTGTAAAACTGAATACTGGGAATGATTGTGTAAATGAGCAAAAGGAACTTCTTCTAAAGCATCAATATTCTCTTGAATCTCATTACGTGTGGGTTTTTCTTTTCTTTTTAATTCCTCATGTCGTTTCCTTATTTTATCGGATTCTGCTTTAAGATTCAGATGCTTGAGTCCCACCAATTGGATTTCTTCAAGATTCTCTTCGATAAATCGGGCAACATATCCCGGTTCTGCTTGAAGTTCTGTTTCCTGATAGACATTTCTTCTGATGAGTTCTAAAAAACTACGAGTGGTTGCTTCCACATCTGCGGAAGCATTGTGTGCTTCGACAAAAGATTCTTGAAAAAGATATTCGTGTAATTCTGAAAGTGTGGGCAATTTAAATCGTCCGCCTCTTCCGCCGGGAATTTTACATAGCTGCGCCGTATTTTCAGTACAAGTATCTAAAACAGGAATTTCAGACAAGGGATTTTCAATTCCCAATCTGTAAAATTCGGCACCCATAATGTTGATGTCGAAATTGACATTGTGTCCGACAACAAACTTTGCCTGACGCAAAACATCACTAAATTTTTGAATGACCTCCCGGATTGGAATTCCTTGTTCTTCTGCCAATTCCGTAGAAATCCCATGAATGCTTTCGGCCTCAAACGGAATGTTGAAACCATCGGGACGAACAAGGTGATTTTCCGCTTCCATCAAACGCCCATACTCGTCATGAAGTTGCCATGCTATCTGCACACAACGAGTCCAGTTGTCGGTATCGCTGACAGGGGCGTTAAAATTTTTTGGTAAACCGGTTGTCTCTGTATCAAATATTAAATACATTCTTCAAAAAAATTAAGGATAAATAATTGAAATCGATTGGAAGTCACACACTTCAGAAAAGCCGTGCAAAAGTATAAATATACACATTCTCTATGCATTGAATTGTGAAATTTTAGAAGAGTTGTCCACAATTCAAATTTTAACATTACTATTTAGATAAAAAATAAAATCACATTCTGTTCATTTTCAAAAATAAAAAACATTACCTTTGCGCTCCGCTAAAAGTGGCGGAATTAACAAATTATAACCGAGGTCGGGCACCTCAAAAATTAATTTATTTATGTCTGTAAAATTAAGATTACAAAGACGCGGTAAAAAAGGGAAACCTTACTACTGGATTATAGCAGCAGATAGCCGTGCAAAACGCGATGGTCGATTTATTGAAAAAATCGGACATTACAATCCAACAACAAATCCTGCCGATATCGAATTAAACGTGGATGACGCTGTCCGTTGGCTTCAAAATGGAGCACAACCCACTGACACAGTACGTGCGATTCTTTCTTACAAAGGAGCTTTGTTGAAAAATCACTTGGCGGGCGGCGTTCGTAAAGGTGCTTTAACCGAAGAACAAGCAGAAGCTAAATTCAATGAGTGGTTGGAAAGCAAAAAAGGCGCTATCGACAAGAAAAAAGACAGTCTTGTTGAAGCTAAGGAAAAGGAAAAGGCGGAGCGTCTTGCAGCTGAAAAAGAAGTAAGCGACAAACGTGCTGCTGAAGTTGCTGCTGCAAATGCACCTGAGGAAGCTGCTGCAGAAGAAACTGAAACCGAAACAACTGCTGAAACCGAAGAAACCAACACGGAAAATGCAGCTCTGGAAACTGAAACTCCGGAAGGAGAAAAAGAAGCATAAAACTTACTGACGATGAAAAAGGAAGATTGCTTCTACCTTGGAAAAGTCGTTAAGAAATACAGCTTTAAAGGCGAAGTATTGATAAAATTAGATACTGACGAGCCTGAAATTTATGAAACAATGGAATCGGTTTTTGTTGAACAACACAAAAACCTGATTCCATTTTTTATTGAAGACAGTTACCTCCACAAAAGCGAATTGCTTCGCGTAAAATTTGAAGATGTGGATTCCGAAGAAGATGCAGAAGCACTTATCGGCGCTCCTCTTTACCTTCCTCTGGAATTATTGCCCAAGCTTACCGGCAACCAATTTTATTATCACGAAGTCATCGGATTTACGGCACAAGATGCTGTCTATGGAACGCTCGGAACGATTGTCGGCATCAATGACAGTACCGCTCAAGCTTTGTTTGAGATTGAACACAACAACCAAAAACTGCTCGTTCCGGTGATTGATCAATTTTTAGATAAAGTGGATCGTGATAATAAAACCATTCATTTTCATTTGCCGGAAGGTTTTATGGATTTATATTCATAACTATCTACATGAAAGACATTTTTAAGTTTAAGCAATTTGAGATTGCCCAAAATCGATGTGCGATGAAAGTTGGCACAGACGGTGTTTTATTAGGTGCGTGGACACCTTTAAACAATCCGAATTCAATTTTGGACATAGGGACCGGCACCGGTTTGATAGCATTGCAATTGGCACAACGCTCAGGTGCCCAACTCATAGATGCAATTGAAATTGACGATGAAGCTTATGAACAATGTGTGGAAAATTTTGAAAACTCTGCTTGGTCAGACCGTCTTTTTTGTTACCACGCTTCATTTGAAGAATTTGTCGAAGAAATTGATGACAGATATGATTTGATAGTTTCAAATCCGCCGTTTTACAGTGAAAATCAAAAGTCGGGAAATGAATCTCGAGATAAAGCGCGATTTTTGGAAGCTTTACCTTTTGAAGAATTGATTTCGGGAGTTTCACAATTGCTTGAACAAAACGGAATTTTTTCTGTCATCATCCCTCGGAAAGAAGAAGCTCATTTTATTGCGCTCGCATCCAATTACAAGCTGTTTCCTAATAATATTTGCAGAGTAAAAGGAAATGAAAAATCCGAAGAAAAACGTAGTTTAATTGCTTTTGCTCGAACAAATACGACTCCAAAAACAGATACTGTAATTATAGAAACTTCTCGGCATAAATACACGAAAGATTATATCAACTTGGTCAGGGATTTTTATCTGAAAATGGATTAAATCAATTTAAAATTTTATCTAAAACAGTCAAATAATCTGCTCTGTTCTTTACGAAATCCAAAGAAGAAATATCGATAATTTTCACATTTTCAAATAGCGGCGATTTGATGTAATTCAAATATCCGGTATTTAATTTTTGAAGATATTCCGGTTGAATGCTGCGTTCATATTCTCTTCCTCTTTTTTGGATGTTTTCCATTAAGCGGTCTGTATTTTGATGGAGATATACATACAAATCAGGTTTGGGCAATTCTTTGTGCATCATTCGGAACAGTTTTTTATAAAGTCTAAATTCATCTTCTTGCAAAGTGATGCTCGCAAAAATTAACGATTTATTGATGTCATAATCGGCTATAATCCAATTATTAAACAAATCCAACTGGGCAATATCATCGACTAATTGTTGATACCTGTCGGCAAGAAATGACATTTCCAAAGCAAATGAATAGCGATTTGGATCTTTATAAAATTTTGGTAGAAAAGGATTGTCTTTAAACCGTTCTAAAATTAATTTCGCATCAAAATCGTTTGCAATTTTCTTGGTCAAACTCGTTTTTCCGGCACCGATATTTCCTTCGATAGCGATATAATTATAATTGTCAAAACGATATTTTTCTGACGGATTTTTCAATTTAAAATTGCTTTTTTCAATATTGCTAGCATCAGATGTTTCTGAAAATAAAGTTTTTATATCTTTTTTATACTCCGGATGTGTAAATTCAGGTTCAATTTCTTGCAGCGGAACAAGTACAAATTTACGTTCTTGAATTCTCGGATGTGGAACTGTTATAAAATCTGAATGAATGACTTTATCTTCAAAAAACAGCAAATCAATGTCGATAGTTCTAGATTCGTAATTGGGGTTTTTAGTTCGCTTGCGACCGAGTGTTTTTTCAATCGACAAAATATCTTCCATTAATTTATTTGCGGAATGCGCTGTCCGTATTCCGATGACACAATTTAAAAATGCATCACCTTCAAACCCCAATGCCGGCGTTTCATATACTGAGGAAACCTTTGTTATATTCCCTATTTGTTGAAAAATAAGATCTAATGCACGTTGAAGATTTTCTTCCCGCTTCCCTAAATTGCTTCCCAAGGAAAGCAATGCATAAGTTAAAGGTTTTGAGTTAGTAATCATTAAATTTATGACGAAATTAAGCAAAAACCCAAGACTTCCTTGTAATTTTGGCGGCTGTAAAACTATGAGAAAAAGATTCTTAAAAAAAGTGGAATCAATTTCTTTTTATTCACATTAAATAGTAATCTTAAGTTTTATGAAAAAAATCCTGAAAATTTTTGGTATTGTAATCCTCGTATTACTTATAGCGCTTATTAGTGCTCCGTTTCTTTTTCGCGGAAGTCTGGAAAGGCTTTTGTTAAAAACAATCAATGAAAATGTGAATGCAACGGTTAATTGGGAAAATCTGGATTTGAGTTTATTCAGGAATTTTCCGGATGCTTCATTGAAACTAAATAATTTTAGCGTCATCAACAAAGCTCCTTTTGAAGGAGACACTCTGGTAAGTGGTACTGTCAACCTGGAAATGGGCATTATGCAGCTTTTTAAAACCAAAGATTTACAATTAGATGCATTTCATTTAGACAATGCGTTTGTAAATATTAAAGTGGACTCAACCGGAGCTGCCAATTACGACATCATGCTTGAACAAAAAGAGGTCTCGTCAAGCAGTGAAGTAACTGATGAAGAATCGTTTACCTTAAATTTAAAAAATTACAGCATCAAGAATTCCAACATTCAATATTTGGATGAAAGCTCCAAAATTCTGTTTATGCTTACGAATTTTGAACATCGCGGAACCGGCGATCTTTCTGAAACTGTTACCCGATTGGATACACATTCCGAAACTTTGATTTCGCTTCGTATGGACGATACGGAATATTTGTCAAACCATCGACTTTTATTGGACGCCGTTTTGGAAATCAAT
>CAZWVT010000046.1:0-14874 GCA_964636665.1 uncultured Flavobacteriaceae bacterium | reverse complement strand
AAAGAAATGAATTGTTTATCATCGATTGCCGTTGAGAATTAGAGTTGCAATAACCAAGGGCTATAAAGCTTTTTGGATATTAAAACTTTTAATCAAATTCCCCTTAGTATCTTTGGGTTTGAAAAAATTAACTCAAAAATACTTATGAAACAAAATGTCTTTTTTATCGTAGCATTTATTTTTTTACCACTAACCGCATTAGCGGATGATTGGGGGAAAACCGGACATCGTACCGTTGGGGAAATCGCTGAAAAACACCTCACCAAGAAAACAAAAAAAGCAGTATCCAAACTTCTTGATGGTCATTCTTTGGCATTTGTTGCAAATCATGGAGATGACATAAAAAGCGATCGTAAATACGATAAGTACAATACTTGGCATTATGTAAATTTTGAACTCAATGAACGTTATGAGGAGAGTCCGAAAGAAAAATCAGGAGATATTATTCAAGCGATAAATAAAGCGATTCAGGTTTTGGAAGATAAAAATTCAAGTCGGGAGGATAAGGTATTTTATCTAAAATTGTTGGTACATTTTATGGGCGATTTGCACCAACCGCTTCATATCGGCCAAGCTGAGGATCGCGGCGGGAACAGAATTAAAGTGAGATGGTTTGGGCAAAATTCCAATTTACATACTGTCTGGGATTCGAAAATGATTGACAGTTATCAGATGAGTTATACCGAATTGGCAGCCAATACCGATAAATTATCTTCCCGAGAATTAGACCAAATCAAAAAAGGAACGTTGATGGATTGGGTATATGACGTGAGAATTCTTACCAAAGAAGTTTATGCTTCCGCTAACGATGGAGACAGGTTGGGATATGAGTATATGTACGAATTTATGAATCCGCTTCGAACGCAATTACAGAAAGCCGGAATCAGATTGGCAGTGGTATTAAACGGAATATTTGACAAATAGAAAGTAAATTTATTTCATAGCTTTCTTCAATTTCTTCTTTTAAATATGGATTATATCCAATAAATCGCTTGGATATAATCCATATTAATTTTATTTTTGAATAAAAAATATGATGAAAGGAAGAGGCGCACAAAAAAATGTTCACAATCGATTTTTGGAAAATAAACATCAAATTTTAGATGAATTTCAAAATCATTGTGTTGCAAACGAAGAGGAGGCAGAAGACAACAAAACGAACTACATAAAAATATTCCCCAAAACCCTTGTAAACAAAGTAGAAAGTCCGGACGTGGGGATGGCTTATTCTGCCAATCCGTATCAAGGATGCGAACACGGATGTGTTTATTGTTATGCCAGAAACAGCCATGAATATTGGGGTTATGGAGCCGGTCTGGATTTTGAACGCAACATTCTTTACAAGGAAAATGCACCGCAACTTTTAGAAGAAGCCATTCGCAAACCAAACTGGAAAGGAGACACCATCGTGTTTTCAGGGAATACGGATTGTTATCAACCCTTGGAACGTAAATTGGAAATTACCAGAAAATGTATTGAAGTGATGTTGAAGTGGAAAAATCCTTTGGGTATTATCACAAAAAATTCATTGGTTTTAAGAGACATTGATTTGCTTAAGGAAATGGCGAAATTAAATCTGGTCATCGTCAATATTTCGATAACTTCTTTATCCGAAAAGACCCGACGGTTGTTGGAACCTCGTACAGCGACTATCAAACAAAGGTTAAAAACCGTACAAGAATTATCTGAAAACGGAATTCCGGTAAATGTAATGATGGCGCCGATTATTCCGTCGTTAAACAGTCATGAAATTTTACCTTTGGTCAAAGAAGTTGCAGCGTGCGGGGCGTGTAATATTAATTATACAATTGTCCGGCTTAATGGTCAGATAGGTGAAATCTTTAAAGATTGGGCAGAAAAAACCATTCCGGATAAAGCACAGCGAATATTAAATCAAATTGCCGAATGCCACGGCGGAAATGTAAATGACAGTCAATGGGGCAGGAGAATGCGGGGAGAAGGAACGATTGCTACTCAGATTAATGATACATTTACTTTGGCTAAAAACAAATTTTTAAACGGAGGAGAAAGACCTGTATTGGATAAATCGCATCACCTGCAATTGAAAAACCCGCAACTTAGTTTATTTTAGAATTAAAAAATGGGAATCAGATTTTTCAGATTCCCATTTTGGGATTTATTTTATTTGGCTTGTTTATTTTAAGCCTAATATCGAATTAGATTTCTCTTTTTCATAGCTTTGGCTTCCTTTTTCGCATCGCCTTGATGATAATTTCCACCGAGGTGAGGACATTGGGCCAAGGCTTTCATACTTTCAAACGGTACCGTAGATTTGTGATACATAAAAGATTGTGCCAATGTTTTAATTAAGTTTTTGTCTCCAACGGTTAAATCGACATCGTCCATAGTGAATTGACAAGGATGCTCATAACCGCATGCGTGGGTCATTTCTATCAATTCTTTTCTAAAGTTCTTAAAATAAAAATGAGCTCTTACAGATTTATCCTGAACATCTATCCCGCGTTCCAGCCATTTATTTTGTGTAGCTACACCACTTGGGCAACGGTTGGTATGACACAATTGTGCTTGAATACAACCAATACTCATCATCGCTTCCCGAGCAACGTTGATTAAATCTGCACCCATTGAAAAAGCCATAGCCGCTGCGGCCGGAAGTCCCAATTTACCGCTACCGATAAATACAACGCGATTGGTCAAATTGTGTTTTTTAAAGATTTTATAAACTTCAGCAAAAGCAAATAACCAAGGAAGAGAAACGTGATCCGCAAAACTTGGAGGAGCAGCTCCGGTTCCGCCTTCACCACCGTCGATGGCTATAAAATCAGGTCCTTTGCCGGTTTCTTTCATAATTCTTGCCAATTCTTCCCATTCTCCCAAACGACCCACAGCGGATTTGATTCCTACAGGAAGTCCGGTGGCTTCGGCAATTTCTTCTACAAAATCAATCATGCCGCGAATGTCGTCAAAAGCAGAGTGGTTGGGTGGAGAAAGTACGTCTTTACCCATCGGAACATGACGGATTTCTGAAATTTCTTTGGTGATTTTATTGGCAGGTAAAACGCCCCCTTTTCCGGGTTTTGCACCTTGAGAAAGTTTAAGTTCAATTGCGCGAATGACAGGATTTTCTTCCACCAATCTGACCAATTTGCTTAAATCAAATTTCCCTTCATCATCACGAACACCAAAATATCCGGTTCCGATATGAAAAACAACATCGGCTCCTTGTTTGTGATAAGGCGAAAGACCGCCTTCACCGGTATTGTGGTAGCTGTAAGACATAGAACATCCTTTATTCAAAGCTGTAACGGCACGCGCTGAAAGTGAGCCAAAACTCATTGCCGAAACGTTAATGACAGAGGCAGGACGATACGGACGACGGCGTTTGTTGTATTCTCCCATAACTTTTGCACAAGGCAAAAAATAAGGGTCTTTGTAGTTCGGATTGTCCTTTTGAACTTTAAAAGGAATCAGTGCATTGTTTATAAAAATATAATTGGGACGGAAAATATCGCGATCAGTTCCAAATCCTTTGTAATTATTTTCGTTTTTGGAAGAAGCGTAAATCCAGCTACGTTCTATCCTGTTAAAAGGTAACTCTTCTCTGTTGTTTGCGACGATATATTGTCGCAATTCCGGACCGATGCTTTCCAGCATGTATCTAAAATGTCCTACAATAGGGAAGTTATGGGAAATAGCATGATATTTATTGAAGAAAACATCACGTATGGCAACGATGATTAAGAAAATCAAAACCCAACCCCACCAAGGGATTTGACCTAAGAAAGACAGTATTCCTTCCATTGCATAAAATTTTGGGTAAAGGTATCTAATTCTCTAATGAATTAAAAAAATATGTTTTCAAAACATTAAGAATATTCTGCTTTTCTTTTATCTGGAAATTTTTGATTTTAACTCTTTGGCAATCTCAAAGTTATAAGAATTGTTCTGAATTATTTTATCTAAAATAGCTACTGCCTCTTCGTTCTTTTTGAGTTTTAGAAGACTCAATGCAAGATACCAATCCTTTTGTTCAGAGAATTTATCTGTAAAATTTGTGGTTTCAAAGGTTGTTTTTGCATTTAAAATTTCTCCTGTCATCAAAGAAGATACTCCGTAATAAAAGTGTGCATATTCCACATCGGTTTCTTCCCTCAATTGATTGAACAAATCTGCTGCTTGTTCAAAATAGTGTCGCTCATAAGCTAAAAATGCTCTGGTTTGCAAATTGGTAAATTCATTATTTCCCCTGACAATGGGAGAGACTACATTCGGATAGGGATTTATGTGTTGAGCGAATAATTTCTCATTGTTAGGTTGCTGTATAAAAAAGATGGTAAGGAGTCCAATAAGAACAGCAATTCCTGCGGCAATGAACATCCATTGTTTGGATGATTTCCTTGGAGTGTTTGAAGATTCAGTTTTTTGAAGTTGACTTTTTAATTGATTTCGAGATTCTATGGTAATGGCTTTTTTTAAATTCTCTTGAAATTGCACTTCAGAAGCGAAATCCGGGTCGCTTTCTAAAAGTTCTTGAAAACGTTTTTGGCTTTCCGGATTTAAAGTGCCTTCAAAATATTGCTCTATCAATGTGATTTTATCCATTTTTAGCTTTAATTATTTTTTTAAGTTGACTTAAACAACGTGATTTTTGACTTTTAACTACATCCTTATTATCGTAACTCATCAGATGAGTGATTTCATCTAAAGATTTTTCTTGGTAATAGAATAGTTTTAGTATTTCTTGACATTTCTTCCCCAAACGGCTGTATGATTCTCGCAATTTAAGTATGTTTTTGTCGTATTCCTCCTCCGAATAATCTTCCCATACAAACGATTCTAAATGATAATCTCGATATTCAATTTGTTGATTTTGAGTTTTGAGCTCTCTGAATATCATATATTTTCCTATGGAAAACAAATAGGTTTTCAATGAGCCTTTAAGTGCATCCAGATTCCCTTTATCTGCATTTTCACACAGTGCAATGATAGCATCCTGATATATGTCGAGTATTTGTGCGCTGCTTATTTTATAACGCCTGGCAAATAATATAAATCCTTCTCGATAATCAATGTATATTTCAGAAATTGTTGCCGGATCTCTCTGTTTTAATAGTTTAATCTTTTGGTTCAAGGTTGTTTGACTTAGTGTTTGATTAGTTAGAAAGTAAACTCATTTTCCAAGAAAATAAATTATTTTTTTACAAATATAATTAGTAACATCTGTAATGATTTAATAAAATCAAATTTAATATTATTATCATTCTTGAATATGAGTAGTGTAAAATAAAAGATTTATAGTAAATTGCTAAATATATAAAATATCTTATCCCTTACAGTATGAACTATTTTTTGGTAGTTTTTTTTGCCGGAATTCAATTAATCCATCCACAGGCATCCGATATAGTAAAAGCTGACAACTTAGCACATGAAAAAAAATTCAATGCCGAAATTGAATTGAGAACTAAAATTTTGGAAACAGTTACAGACAGCAGTTCGACTACCTACAAAGTTCAGCAATACAAGTTGGAATATGCCAAATATCACCTCGCAACAACCAAAGAGGAAAAGTTTAACCATCTGAAAGAAGTTGCTTCCATCATAAGAAACTTGGACGAAGTCGATGTTGAGGAACGCATTCACATAGAAAAAGAATATTTTGATGTTATTCAAAACTTGCTTAAAGTTCCGGAAGCTGAAGAAACACTTTTAATATTGAAAGATTTTCTTTTGGAGCAAGAACTGACAGATAATATTCTAAAAGAATTGGCTTTTGTTTATCTGGAATTGGGTAGGTTTTATTTATATGTAAGGAATTACAAAGATTCCGAAAGGTATTTATTGAAATCCTATGAATCTTCAAAACAGGTTTACGGTCGTAATTCTGAAGAAACTGCGGAAACAGCCAATCAATTGACCATCGCTTATTCCTATATAAATGTGCGGGAAATGCTAAAATATGCCGATGAAGCGCTTGAAATTTATGAAACAATAAAACCCAAAGATTTGTTCGTATTGTTTCAACAGTATTTTGATAACTATCAAATTTACAGATATTACGGCAATCGTGGAAAAGCTGAAGCGCTTTATGAAAAATTAAATGATTATTACAATAAGCATCAAGATACTCCTGAGTTTACAACCTTAAAAACGATAGATTATCACGTCCTAAATCCCGGGAAGTCGCTTTATTATTATATAAGATTACAGCATGAAATTCTCAATAGAGATTTAAAAGCGGCCCAAAAAAGCTTTGATGAATTTATAAAGTTTCTGCCTTCCGGCAAGCATCCATATACGCAAATTGAAATCAATCTCATATTATCCTATTGTTTTGAGTTGGGTAGAGCATACGATAATATAGGTAAGCCTGATAATATGGAATATTTTCAAAATGCAAAAACACTTTACACCAAAGCTCTAAATATGGCTGCAGATTATGAATACGGATTCGGTGAGCTTCAATCTTATATGGTGTTGAGTATTTTAACTTCAAATTTTAAACAGTGGGAAGAGGTCATAAAATATTCAGAAGCGGCATTAAATCATAGGGATATTTCGATATTTAATCAAACCCATACACTTCAGCATAATTTGGCTCAGGCTTATTATAATTTAGAAAAATACGACGAAGCTGTAGAAGTCATGGAAACCGAATATTTGAGCTATAAAGAAGGAGCATTTAGAACTGAACTCAATGCTGTAGAAAATCTTTCTGAATCGGCAGAAGTTTATGTACAACTTTATAAAATCTACGATAATCATGAGTATTTGGAAAAGGCATATTCCAATTATTTTTTGGCTTCTGACTTTTTCTCGCGATTGTACAGAGGCGGAGAATACAGTATGGTATTGTATGAGTTATATTCTGTAATTTCAGAAGGATTGATTTCAACCTCCTTACTATTAGACGATTATCAGTTGGAGGTGCTTGAACAAATAGAAATAAACAAATCGGATTATCTCTGGTCAAATTTTTTGGATAATCACATCGCCAAAGATGATTATGTACTAAGATTACAAACGGAATTAGATTCATTAAAAAAAGAAGAAAAGGAATATGCAGTTGCTTTAAGTAAAAATAAAAATGAAGAAAAAATTAATGACAGCCTGAGAAAAACACTTAAGGAAGTTGAAAATCAAGTAGCAATTACGGATAAAAAAATAAAGGATTACAGCAAATCATATTATCAGTTTTCACGAACGGACTTTAATATTGAGCGTTTTCAAAACACATTAAAATCAGATGAATGTATAATTAAATACACGATTACAGATAAAAATGTTTATGCTTATTTGATTACACACAACACAATTGAGCTGATCCATTTGAACGATTCTGTAGAGAAGGTAAGAGAAGATGTTGTTTTATTTACAGAAGCCATTCAAAAATTGGATGCGAATTTGATTGAGAAAAGCAATAAATTATACAACACGTTAATTGCTCCTTTATCATTGAATAAATCCGGCAAACTAATCATTATTCCAGATGGGTTTTTAGCGCATTTGCCATTTGAAGCACTTCAAGAAGAAAATGGAGATTATTTATTGGAAAAAACCCCGGTGAGTTATTCATATTCTTTAAGACTGTTTGAAATACAAAGAAATCTGGAAGAAGATTTTACCGGTAAAATGCTCGCCTTTGCACCCAATTACAATTCACAAAATAATTTGCCTGATGAATTTTCACAACGTAAATCTGCTTATGCTTTAGCAGGTGCAATACAGGAAGTCAATCAAATAAGCTCGATTTTTAATTCCAAAAAAGTTCTTGGTGAAAAGGCTACCAAATCTAATTTTATAAAACTTTCAAATTCCTATGACATCCTTCATTTGGCAATGCACGCAATTGTAGATGAAGAAAATCCGGATAAGTCAAATTTGATTTTTGAAAATGACGAACGTCTTTACATCAATGAATTATATCAAATGAAGATACCTGCACATTTGGCTGTGTTAAGTGCTTGTAACACGGGAATTGGTGAAATCAAAGAAGGGGAGGGCGTACAAAGTCTGTCGCGAGCGTTTACTTATGCCGGAGTAAAAAGTACACTAATGAGCTTATGGGCAGTTCCCGATACCCAGACTTCTGAAATTATGACTTATTTCTATTCTTATTTGAAAGAAGGTAAATCTAAAAATGAAGCATTGCAGTTGGCAAAACAAGAATATATAAATAATGCTAATGAAGATGTTCTCCAGCATCCGTATTATTGGGCAGGATTTATAATCAGCGGTGATATGATGGCATTAAAATCTGATGAATCCGATTCTTATTTAAGCATGTATGCCGGATCTGCATTAATCATCGGATTGCTGATTTTTGTATATTTTAAAAGAAAAAACAAAAAAGTTTAATTTCCCCTGTTTACCTTTTTTCTATTTCCATACTAATAAGCGAAGTCAATCAAAAGCATATTGATTTTTTCTAAAATAATATGGATTAGCAAAACAATAATTAATGGTTAATATTTTAATTTAAAGGATAAAAGGGGATTGTTTTTTAAATAATAGATTGATTGTTGTTTTACTGCTGCTTTTTTATAAAAGGCAGCAGTTTTTTATTTAAATATATTCACTTATTCATAAATTAATCCATTTTCTTTTCTCCGCATTTTAATACGTTTCTTTTGCTTATATTTTCCGAAATTTGTCGGTTTTAACCACGTTAAAAAAGACAGCAGTAATAATTAATTTTTTAAGTAAAAATTTTGGAATCGTTTTTAAAGGAATTAAATGAAGCCCAACGCGCACCGGTAATGCAAATTGACGGTCCGATGATAGTAATTGCCGGAGCAGGATCGGGGAAAACCAGAGTATTGACTTATCGCATCGCATACTTGATGTCTAAAGGCGTAGATTCGTTTAATATTCTCGCATTGACCTTTACAAATAAAGCAGCGCGAGAAATGAAAAACAGAATCGGAAAAATTGTGGGAGCCGGGGAAGCAAAAAATTTATGGATGGGAACTTTTCACAGTGTTTTTGCCAAGATTCTTCGGATTGAAGCGGAAAAACTCGGATATCCGTCCAATTTTACCATTTATGATACTCAGGATTCTCACAGTGTGATTCGCGGAATTATTAAAGACATGCATCTCGATAAGGATATTTACAAGTACAAACAAGTATATTCCAGAATTTCGAATTACAAAAACAATCTGATTACCGTTCGTGCGTATCATAACAATCCCGAATTGATGGAAGCGGATGCAATGGCAAAAGTTCCGAGAATGGGAGATATTTACAGAGAATATGTAAATCGATGTTTTAAAGCGGGAGCCATGGATTTTGACGATTTGCTCCTCAAAACAAATGAATTGTTAAACCGATTTCCGGATGTGTTGGCTAAATATCAAAATCGTTTTCGGTATATTCTAGTTGATGAGTATCAGGATACAAACCACAGTCAGTATTTAATCGTCAGAGCATTGTCAGATCGCTTTCAAAATATATGTGTGGTAGGCGATGATGCACAGAGTATTTATGCATTTCGCGGCGCCAACATCAATAATATTTTGAATTTTCAAAAAGACTATGACAATGTAAATGTTTACCGATTGGAACAAAATTATCGTTCGACTAAAACCATTGTCAATGCTGCAAATAACATTATTGAACACAACAAAACCAGACTGGAAAAAGTAGTTTGGACAGATAATGATGATGGGAATAAAATAAAAATCAACCGACTGATGACAGACGGAGATGAAGGCAGGTTTGTGGCAAGTTCTATTTTTGAAAATAAAATGCAACAGCAACTCAAAGACAATGATTTTGCTGTTTTATACCGAACAAATGCACAAAGCCGAGCCATTGAAGATGCCTTGCGAAAAAAAAATATTCCTTATCGAATTTACGGCGGATTGAGTTTTTATCAACGCAAAGAAGTTAAAGATATTCTCGCTTATCTGAGACTGGTGCTGAATCCAAAAGACGATGAAGCATTAAAACGAAGTATCAATTATCCTGCAAGAGGTATCGGACAAGGAACGTTGGACAAATTGATTGTAGCTTCCAACAATTACAATCGCTCGATTTTTGAAGTGATGAAAAACATTGATAAAACCGATGTAAGAATTAATTCGAGTATCAAAAACAGATTGTTGGATTTTGTTACCATGATTGAAAGCTTTCAAGTATCAAATCAAAAATACAATGCCTTTGAAATAACGGAACACGTAACAAAAAAAACCGGATTACTTCAAGAATTAAAGAAAGACGGAACTCCGGAAGGGATTGCTCGAATTGAAAACATTGAAGAATTGCTAAATGGTATTCGCGATTTTGTGGAAGAACAAAAAGAAACAGAATCACCGGATGTTTCACTTTCCACTTTTATGGAAGACATAGCTTTGGCAACTGATTTGGACACCAATAAAGGAGGCGATGATAAAGTGGCACTGATGACGGTTCATTTGGCAAAAGGATTGGAGTTTCCAATCGTTTATATTGTCGGTATGGAAGAAGGTTTATTTCCAAGTTCTATGAATCTAAATACCCGCAGCGAATTAGAAGAAGAACGCCGATTATTTTACGTGGCTCTTACACGCGCTGAAAAGCAAGTTTATATGACTTATACGCAATCCAGGTATCGATGGGGAAAATTGATAGATGCAGAACCCAGCAGGTTTATCGATGAGATTGATGAAAAATATGTGGACAACCAAACACCGATTGACGATTATCGTTACAAACCATTGATGGACATCGATAGTTTTGATGAAATCGACTACAGCAAACTTCGATTGAAAAAACCGATACAAGGTTCTCCTCCAAAAGGTCCTACAGAAAATCAGCTTAAAAAACTTAGAAAGTTGAGACCTGTAAAATCAGAAAGTCCCGTAACCAATTTGATAAACACTGATTTAACACAAGGCGATGTTGTTATTCACGGAAAGTTTGGCAAAGGAATTATTAGGAAAGTTGAAGGAACCGGTGCCGATGCCAAAGCTGAAATTGATTTTGAAAATGGAGGAATTAAAACCTTGATTTTACGATTTGCAAAACTGAAAACAGTTAAATAATTTGATAAAAAATCAAGATTGAACATATTTTAATTTGTTCTTTTAAAATTTATGTCAATTACTTTATCTTTAAAGAAAATTTAATATATGGCAGAGTTTATCAAAATCTACAACGAAAACCCGAATCCTCGTGCTATCAAGCGAGTGGTTGAGGTACTTAGAGACGGAGGCGTAATTATTTTTCCGTCGGATACGGTATATGCACTTGGGTGCGACATTACCAATTCAAAAGCAATGGAAAGAGTTGCGCAACTTCGCGGCGTTAAATTGGAAAAAGCCAACTTTTCTTTTATTTGCGAAAGTATCAGTAATTTGAGTGATTATGTAAGACAAATCGATTCTTCAACTTTTAAAATATTAAAGCGGAATTTGCCGGGACCTTATACTTTCATTTTACCCGGAAATAACAACCTGCCAACGGTTTTTAAGAAAAAGAAAGAAGTGGGAATCCGAGTTCCTGACAACGAAATAGTGCGAGCAATAGTACGAGAATTAGGCAATCCCATTATTTCAACTTCGATAAAAGATGACGATGAAGTTCTCGAATATACCACCGATCCGGAATTAATTCTTGAAAAATGGGAGCATCTTGTAGATTTGGTAATCGACGGAGGATACGGAGGAAATATAGCTTCTACCGTAATAGACTTAACGGGAAGTGAACCGGAAGTTATCCGGGAAGGAAAAGGAACTTTGGAGCTTTAGAATTATAGATTGCCTTTTAGTAATCTCCTAAATCCGCGGATTATATTTATCTCTTTAATATCCATTTCGCCATCGGCCAAAAAAAGATTATTCATGCTGTGGAACAATTTTGAAATTTCCGCATCGGAATAATCAAAACGCTCAATGGTGGACTGGATTTTTTGTATCCGTTGGTAATCATTGTCTTGTTCAAATTCTCGTCGGATGTGCGTAAATTTCTCAATTCCTACACGAGATTTGATGTAATCTTTTTCTTCAGAGGTAATTTCAAAATCAGCGTGGGCAGCATATAAGAGCATATAAGCTTTTAATTCATTGTGGGTCCAAGAAGTCTGAAAATCATTCATAATTGCGGATTAAGTTCAGCATAAAGATACAAATACTTTATAATAAAAAAACCGCCTCATTTTGAGGATGAGACGGCTTCTAATTTATGGTAAATTACACGTTTAATTACCTTGTGCAGAAAGTTCTTTCATTTCTTGTTCAATCATTTCATAGAACTGATCGATTTTTGGAAGTATTAAAATCCGTGTACGTCTGTTTTTAGATCTGTTTTCGGGGGTTGTATTTGGCACAAGCGGATCAAATTCACCACGACCTGCAGCTACAAGTCTGTCTGCACTTACACCTAATTTATTAAGAGCTCGAACAACGCTCGTTGCGCGTTTTACACTCAAATCCCAATTGTCTTGAATCACTCCTGTTCCGCGATACGGTACATTGTCGGTATGACCTTCAACCATCGCTTCAAAGTTCGGTTTGCCGTTTATAACTGTAGCAACCTTTCCTAAGATTTCATCCGCACGACCGGAAAGCTCGTATTTTCCTGTCTGGAATAAAACTTTATCTGACAAGGAAATATAAACCACACCTTTTTCAACGTTTATTTCAATATCTGGATCATTAATTCCGACTTCTTTCTTAAGACTCGTTACCAATGCA
Organism: uncultured Flavobacteriaceae bacterium; assembly: GCA_964636665.1. Classification (GTDB taxonomy): domain Bacteria; phylum Bacteroidota; class Bacteroidia; order Flavobacteriales; family Flavobacteriaceae; genus JAAYLC01. Next base: position 2,218 of record CAZWVT010000046.1, on the reverse strand, counting down.
AGTGTAACACTGTCTTTTTTATTAAGAGCATCTTGAAGACGTGAAATTTTCAAATCTTTTTCTCTTAAGCTTTCCAAAGACTTTTCAAGATTTGTAGCTCCTTTTGAAGTAAGCATTGTCAATTCTCTTGAACTTTGGATTAAATCGGTATTGGTTTGACGCAAGTCTGCAAGACGATCTTCCAAATCTTTTACTCGGGTTGTAGAAACTGAACGCTCTCTTTCACAATCGTTTAGCTTGACCGTGCAAGTGTTTAAAAGATCTTTGGTTTCTTGATATTGAGCTTGTAATTCAGTGTATTTCTTTTTGGATACACAAGACGTAAATACCATACCGGAGCATACTACTAAAATGAATATCTTTCTCATAAAATAAGGGGTTATAACTGTTTGTTCAAGAGTCAAAAATATAATTTTATTGATTAAAAAGTAGCCGATTAACAATTATTTAAGCTAAAATTATACGAGCCTTTGGTATCTTTTTAGATTTTTAATAAAATATTTATATGCTACATTGTTTATTGTGAAATATTTAAAACTTGTCGCATATTCTGACCGCTTGGATTTCATTATAGATAAATTTCCATAAAAACTAAAATGCGCTCGAATAATGGCAAATGTATGCAAAGATTTGCCTTGAAAAATTAAATAAATTCCTGCCAATCCGTCCAATGACAATCTGATAAACAAGGTGGTCAAAATATTTGGGCGGTAATTTTTATAAAGATTAAACAACGAATTTCTATAATTTAAAAAAGTTTTTTTTGCAGAAGCTGCATCAAGTGTGGCGCCGCCAACATGATAAACTTTAGAACTTCCGACTGCAAGTATTTTTTTTCCGGAAGATTTTAAACGCCAGCACAAATCAATTTCTTCCTGATGCGCAAAATAATCTTCATCGAAACCTCCAATTTTATGGAAATCTACTGCTCTTACAAATAAACAAGCCCCGGAAGCCCAAAATATTTCCGCGGTGTCGTCATATTGCCCCTCATCTTTTTCAAGTGTTTTGAAAATTCTTCCACGACAATAGGGGATGGCGTACTTGTCAATAAATCCGCCGGCGGCTCCGGCATATTCAAAATAATCCCGCCGATTAAAATCCAAAATTTTCGGCTGTGCGGCAGCAACGGAAGCGTCTTTTTTAAAAGCTTTAATTATAGGTGCAAGCCAGTCGGGAGTAACTTCCACATCAGAGTTTAATAGCACAAAAATATCTTCATCTAAAGCTTTTAATGCATCATTATAACCTTTTGCATATCCACCGTTTACTTTGTTTCGAATTATTTTTACCTCAGGGAAAGTGGTTTCTAAAAAATTGACTGAATCATCTGTTGAAGCATTATCTGCTACATAAATTGCAGCATCTTCAGAATATTGAACAACGGATGGAAGAAATTTTTCCAACAGATGTTTTCCGTTCCAGTTTAATATGACAACAGCAACTTTCATTTAAGATGTTTGAAAATTAGGAATGTCCTCTAAAAAAATATAGCGTTTATTCTCAAAATCGATACGACAAGAATAGTGATTCAAACCGTTGGTTACCAACAAATATTTTGAATTTAACGACATATTATAACGCGCAATTTGATCGAAAGTTTCTTGATTAATCTTTACCGAAGGAGCTTTGCATTCTACAATCATCCACACACTTCCGTCAGGATAAAAAACAATAATGTCATAACGTTTTAAAAGTCCATTGATGATAAGTTTTTTTTCAACGTTAATCAGATTTATTGAACATCCTTTTTGATGAATTAAAAACTGAACCGTATTTTGCCGAACCCATTCTTCGGGAGTCAGAAGAATGTGTTTTTTTCTGACAGGATCGAAGATGAACTTGCGATTTTCGTTACTTTTGAATCGAAATGTATAATTGGGAAAATTCAACGGTTGCATATTGCAAAGATGCTTAAATTGCAGAATTTTGCAAAAATCACCATTACTTAATTTTTTGTTTTTTATGCCACTAAATCAAATTCGGGCGATAACCAGTGATATTGACGCCAAAAGATACAAACCCATTTATTTTTTGACAGGAGACGAACCTTTTTATATAGATGCATTGACAAAATATATTGAGGAAAATGTTTTGTCTGAAGAAGAAAAAGGATTTAATCAAATGGTTTTATACTGACGAGATGTTACAATTGATGACATCGTTAGTGCCGCAAAAAGATATCCGATGGGAGCTGATAAACAAGTTATCATTATCA
>CAZWVT010000045.1:0-15061 GCA_964636665.1 uncultured Flavobacteriaceae bacterium | reverse complement strand
AACTTTCATTGATTGGTCGGATTTGATGGTGATATAATTCCCCTGTGGATTTGTTGCGTGCGCATCAAAGCGTCCGGTAAGTCCGTCCATTCGGGCTTTACCGTCAAAGAAAAAAGTTTCCATTTCCCATTTATCTACTAAATGAGGAGAAGGAGCTCCCGGTTCGGGAAGATTGATTTTTTCTTCATCAAAACAAGAAACTAATAGTACCGAAATTAAAAATAAATATACAACTCTTTTCATATCCTTAAATTTTAGATAAATCAATTTACGGACAATGAACAGCAATTTAGAATTTTTACATTTATTGAGTTAATAAAATGAAGATATAAATCCTGTTTTAAAGAATATTTCAGAAATATTTAAATGGTCTTAATAAAAAAACCGCCCTGAAAATTTCAAGACGGTTTTACTTATAATTAAGAAGCTACCCTTATCTTTTAAAGATAATTTTTACTTCTAAATCTGTAAATCCTTCATTTCCTTCATCAGGAATGGTTTCTTCATCTCCTGAAAGCACCAATCTTGAATTCGTTAATTCGTCAATATTCCATACAGACACCTCATTTGTCTGCGAAGAAGTGAGTGTCAGTTTATTTCCCTGTCTTTCCCATGTTCCATCTTCAAACAAATCATTATCTATTGTTTGAGTATCTGTGATTGGAGGAAGCCCGGGAAAAGTCATTTTAGTTTCAATCTCAATCGTTCCGCTATTGGAAGTATAAGTATTATTATCGTGGAAAATCACAGTGTTATCTTCTGATACAGATAGGGTACGAATTTCCGTTGTTCCAGTGAAACCCTCGTAATCTATATTGCCCGACATTGAGAAGCTTTCCAGTTTCCAAAGTCCGTTAATTGTACCTGAAGTAGAAGAACCATCGTCATCTTTTGAGCAACTTGTAAATGTAAACAGTCCAACTGTTAGTAAGAGAAAAAGAGTTTTTTTCATGATTTAAATTTAAATTGATAATTTTTTCAAAGGAACAAATATAGACTATAGAAACCTTTTCTTAGCAATTTTTTAATATAAATTTATGCAGTGCTTATTTTATCAATAATTAAGTGTGTTTGGATGTATAGACAAACGGATAAATAATAGTATTTTTGCTTCGTTTGTCGTACATATTGATTTTAGTTCCATGAAAACATTACAATTTAGAGAAGCTATTGCCGAAGCAATGAATGAAGAAATGCGCAGAGACGAATCTATTTACCTGATGGGTGAAGAAGTTGCAGAATACGATGGCGCATATAAAGCAAGCAAAGGAATGCTTGATGAATTCGGTTCAAAACGAGTGATTGACACACCAATTGCCGAACTTGGTTTTGCCGGTATTGGGATTGGTTCGGCAATGAACGGAAATCGACCTATCATTGAGTTTATGACATTCAATTTTTCCTTAGTCGGTATTGACCAAATCATTAACAATGCTGCAAAAATGCGCCAAATGAGCGGTGGACAAATCAATATCCCGATAGTTTTTCGAGGGCCAACTGCTTCAGCCGGTCAACTTGCTGCTACCCATAGTCAAGCTTTTGAAAGTTGGTATGCAAACTGTCCCGGCTTAAAAGTGGTCGTTCCGAGTAATCCTGCCGATGCCAAAGGTCTTTTAAAAAGTGCCATCAGAGATGATGACCCGGTTATCTTTATGGAAAGTGAACAGATGTACGGTGATAAAGGGGAAGTTCCCGAAGGCGAATACCTGATACCGTTAGGAGTTGCAGATATCAAACGAAAAGGAAACGATGTTACCATCGTTTCTTTTGGAAAAATCATCAAAGAAGCCTATAAAGCTGCCGATGTCCTCGCTGAAGAAGGTATTGAATGTGAAATTATCGACCTACGTACGGTGCGACCTATGGATCATAAAACCATTATTGATTCTGTTAAGAAAACAAACCGACTTGTCATTTTGGAAGAAGCGTGGCCTTTTGGAAATGTATCGTCAGAAATTACTTATCAAGTTCAGATTCAAGCATTCGATTATTTAGATGCACCGATTGTAAGACTTAATACAGCCGATACACCCGCACCTTACGCTCCAAATTTATTGAAAGAGTGGTTACCCAATAGTGAAGATGTAATAAAAGCAGTAAAAAAAGTATTGTATAAATCCTAGTTTTAGGTGTAAAAATACACTTACGCTACTTTTAAAAAACCACGATTATTTTTTATAAAAAAATTTATAGAACAATTATTATATGTACTTTTGTTTTTATTCATTCTAAATAAAAACAGACAACATGTTACGAACACTTTTAAAAGAACAAACTTTCCCTGCGCACCAAGCTACAGAAGGTATTATTATTCGTAAAATAAAAGAAATAGAGAATGAAGAAGACTATATCGAATTACTTCGTTGCTTCTACAGCTTTTTCAACGGGATGGAGAAAAAACTCTCCTTATTTGTCACTGCTGATATTTTACCGGATATCGATGAGCGTAGAAATTCTTCATATATATTAGATGATATAAAAACATTAGGAGGTTCTGTAGAAAATCTTCCTAAAGCAAAAATACCGGAGATTCAGGACATAACCGAAGCATTAAGTGCGATGTACGTGCTCGAAGGTTCAATAATGGGAGGTCCCTATATTGTGAAGATGCTTGAAAAAAGAGGTATTACCCGCGGATTTTCCTTTTTTGAAGGTTATGGCGAAAACAGTGGCAAAATGTTTGGTATTTTTGCCGATATCTTAAATCAATACGGTCAAAACGAAGCAGATTCAAAACGAGCTGTAGAAAAGGCCAACGAAACATTTATTAATTTTGGAAAGATTTTCCACATTATGTCAACAATATCATGAGTGAAACAAACACAAACAACAACGAAGTTACAGAAGACAATTTAGAACCAAAAAAACAAAGTGCAAAAGCAAAATGGATGAAACGCTTGGGAGTAGGTGCATTTGCATTTTTCCTGATTAAAGGAATCGTTTGGCTTTTTGTTTTCTTCGCTGCCTTTCAGGCGTGCGGTAGTTAAACTATAATTTCAATATACTATAATCACATTTATCCTTCTTTGAGGGGTAAATGTGTTTTTTGTTTTATCAAAATCTGATATGCAGTTCTATACTTTTAAACAGGCACTGATTTTGCATTGTTATTAAACTGCACAGGCATCTGCCTCCATTATTATTTAATTTATGTCAAAAAGAAAAATCCCCTTCTCCGTATTAGATTTAGTAGCTGTAAATAAAGGTGAATCCCACCTCAAAGCGATGGAAAACAGTTTGTCTTTAGCCCGACACGTGGAAAAACTAGGTTTTAAAAGATTTTGGATTTCGGAACACCACAATACATCGAGTTTGGTAAGTTCGGCAACTCCATTATTATTAGGATATATCGCTCAAGGAACGGAACGAATTCGCATCGGTTCGGGAGGTGTTATGCTTCCCAATCACACGCCTTTGATTGTAGCAGAACAATTCGGAACCTTGGCGACCTTGTATCCAGACCGCATCGATTTGGGATTGGGACGAGCACCGGGAACCGATCAAATAACTGCCCAAGCTTTACGACGACAAAAACAAGAAACGGTTCACGATTTCCCAAGAGACGTCATCGAACTTCAACATTATTTCCAACCTATAGAATCCGGCAAAACGCCTCCCGTCAGAGCCATTCCGGGCGAAGGACTTCAAGTTCCCATCTATCTTTTAGGTTCGAGTTTATTTAGCGCCAATCTTGCTGCTCAATTGGGATTGCCTTATGCCTTTGCAAGTCATTTCGCTCCTACCCATCTCTTTGATGCGCTGAAAATTTATAAAAACGAATTTCAAGCATCAGAGCAACTTCAAAAACCTTATGCAATGGCAGCAGTAAACGTCATTATTGCCGAAACTGATGAAGAAGCTGAATATCTGGCAGGTAGCATGAGACTGTTTATTTTAAATATTATCAGAAACACGCGGAATTTATTGCAACCTCCTCCGGAATCAATAGATGAACATTGGAATTCGATTGAGAAAATGCAGGTTTCGCAAATGATGTATTATACCTTTATCGGAAGTAAAAAAACAGTTGAAGAAAAACTCAGAAACTTTACTGAGACCACTCAAGTAGATGAATTAATAATTATATCATACATTTACGACCACCAAAAACGTCTAAATTCATTTAAATTACTTTCAGAAATAGAATTATAAACAAATGACCCAAGCAGTACTTTTCGATATGGACGGCGTCATCGTCAACACCGAACCGCTTCATCGCAGTGCCTATTTCAAAATGTTTGAAGAAGTGGATGTTGCCGTCACTCCTGAATATTACAATCAATTTACAGGACGTTCTACCATGGCTATTTGTGAAACTTTATGTAACGAATTTGAGTTAAAGCGTACGCCAAATGAACTGATTCAAATAAAAAGAAAACATTTTAAATATTTGTTTGAAACAGAAGGACTTGATTTAATTTCCGGAGTTTTAGACATTATAAAAGAATATCATCAAAACGGATTAAAATTAGTGTTGGCATCTTCAGCCTCGATGACCAACATAGAAAGAATTTTTAATCGGTTTGATTTAGACCAATATTTTGTAGCCAAAATAAGCGGTGCGGACTTGAAAGCTTCCAAACCGCATCCTGAAATTTTTATTCGCGCTGCGGAACTTGCCAATACACCGCGCTCAAAATGTGTTGTTATTGAAGATTCTACAAACGGAATAAAAGCTGCAAAAGCAGCAGGAATCTATTGCATCGGATATCAAGGTCCCTCTTCTGAAAATCAAGATTATAGCATTGCAAATAAGGTTATCTCCGATTTTAAAGAAATTCCATATAAAGTTTTATCCGATTTGGCATAATAACGAGAGAAAAACAGAAAGTAATAAGAACGAATTTTATTCTTCCGTAGATTTTCGTTTTTTTTCTTCTCTTGCATCTTCGTAGGCCTCTTCTGTTTCATCGATATCTCTATCGTTGTCAACAGGTTCGTAATCTCCACTTTGTTGCTCGCGATATTCCCGCTCTTGTTTTTCCAATTGTCTTTCCGGATCCTGGGGAATTTGTTCCGGTTCGTTTTTTTTATTTTTGTCGGCTGTCATAACTCAATTATTTTAACCTCCAAGATAGGAAATATTTTATTTCTCAAATTTATTTTATAATCTTCTTAACTATCATAAATCTGAAGAAAAACGGATGTTTAATTTTTTAATAAAGATAGAAACAAGAAGAGTCACGAAATGACCTACAACCACTTGAACCTGCCGAAAAAGATTGTTTTTGATACAGGAGAAATTACCTACCTTTACGACGCCACCTGTGTAAAACTCAAAAAAACAGTGACAGACGAAAACACTTCACAGATTTCCAATACCCCAAATGGTTTTCAATACACCGAAGACCATTTGGATTTCTTCCCGCATGCGGAAAAATAGTGACAGAAATTATTATCTTGCTAAACAAGATGTAGTTGATGGGGGGATACCTATGTTTAGAGGTTATGACAAATCTGTATTTTATAAAATTGCCTTTCCTATTTGCGAATAAATCGGTAGTTTTTCAAAATTAGTAGCAACCTAAAAATAATATCTATATAGAATTGAAAATCAGTAACCCGCTTACAGGAGGCAAATACAAATTCAACGGGATGGAGTGGCAGGATGAGATAGACCTTAACCATTATGACTTTGGTGCGCAGAATGAAGTCTTTCCCGAGCGAAGTCGAAGGATTTCGACACTCCAAGGCTACAATGCAGACTATAAGTTCATCGGAAATAGCACAATGCTCCTACAGAATTCATGACATACATTTTTGATATTTAAAATGTCCTTTGAATTATTCCGGCGTTGAATTCGCATCATTTATCTTAAAATTCTTCAACCTGAACCGGACGGTATCTCCCGGTTTCCACGATTTTACCGGAGATTTTAATAAGATACGTGCAGAATTATCAAGCGATTTGCAAGAAGTATTACTTCCACATTCTGTGCATCTTCTGCAACATACACGTAATTGCATATGATCTCCCAAATAAACACATTTTTCAACCATACCGCATAAATGAGGTTCTTCTGCTTCACACAAGGCGGTTTCCTCTGCTCTGAAAAATAAGTTTACTCTTTCTTTATCAGCAAAAGGACAATTGTGATGGCGTTTTATAAAACCAAAAGGCGTATTGAATCCATCGTTTTCTACTATGGCTTCAAGATTGTTCGATTTACCGAATATTTCGGCAACATAAGTTGAATTCGGATTGTTGTAGAGGGCATTGGGTGTATCAATCTGTAGTAATTTTCCTTTCCACATCACTGCTATTTTATCCGCAGTTGCAAAAGCATCTCTAGTATCGTGTGTTACTAAAATAGCTGTTATGCCAAGGGTTTTAATAATTTGCCGAACTTCTTCACGAACCTGATCCCTTAAAATGGTGTCTAAATTACTAAAAGGTTCGTCCATCAATAAAAGTTCAGGTCTTGGAGCCAAAGCCCGAGCAAGTGCAACGCGTTGTTGTTGACCTCCGGAAAGTTGATGTGGATATTTTTTTATGTTTTCTTCAAGTCCTGTTAGTTCAATGGTTTCACTAACACGTTTGTGGGCTTCCTCTTTTTTAAGTCCTTTAAGCCCAAAAGCAACATTGTCATAAATGGTCAAGTGTGGAAAAAGTGCATAATCCTGAAAAACCATTCCCATTTTTCTTTTGTTGGGTCTCAAAGATTTGTTGCCGTTTACGATGGTCTTTCCCTCTAAAACTATAGCGCCTTTATCGGGATGCTCCAATCCGGCAATCAATCGAAGCAAAGTAGTTTTACCTGAGCCACTCTCACCAACCAAAGCAAGTATCTCTCCTTTTTCCAAGGAAAAGTTTACAGATTCAACGGCGTATTTATCACCGCTTCTGTATTTCTTGCTAATATTATTTATATTTATGATTGTCATGGACTTTTATAATTCAATCTTTACTTTTTCTTCTTGGTCAACTTTTTACTGCTAATAACATTGTTCAACAAAATTACAGGAATTATTCCTGTTAACACAACCACCAAAGAAGCGTTTGCGGATTCGGCAATCATTTCGTTGGTTGCCATATCAAAAGCTTTGGTTGCCAATGTATTAAAATTAAACGGCCGCAAAATTAAGGTTAGCGGAAGTTCTTTCATAATATCTACAAAGGCGAGCAATATTCCTGCCGCAATGCTATTTCTTATCAATGGCAAATCAATTCTCAGTAAAGTTCGGAATGGAGAGGCACCGAGCGAACGTGCAATTTCATTGACGGAAATACCGGTTTTTTGAAATCCGGAATCGATAGCATTGTATCCTACTGCCAAGAAACGTATAATATACGAAAAAATTACGATAAAAATCGTTCCCGAAAAAAGCAAGCCGGCACCTTCGTATAAAAACTGATTTAAGAACTTGTCCAATTTCATCATGGGAACCATTACTCCCACTGCAATAACTGCTCCCGGAATGGCATATCCGATGGAAGAAGTTTTGGTAATGTAACGAATCCAGCGCAAGGGATTGATACGAACCGTATAAAGCAATACGATAGACAGCAATGCAATAAGTACTGCCGAACCCATTGCCAGGCTAAAACTGCGAAAAATCAAGATTCCAAATTCTGCATCTATGACATATCTCCACGTTTCTGAAACCCATATAATCAGTTGGGTCAAAGGAAAAATAAAACTGATTGACAAAATAAAACTGCAAAACAACATCAATGCGATGCGCATCGGTTTTGAAAGTTCAATTTTTTTAACAGGTTTAGAATTATCACTTCGGTTTGTCCATCTTCTGTTTCCTCTTTGTAAATTTTCAAGCCAAATCAATACAAGCACAAAAAGAGTCAAGATTGCAGATAAGTAAATGGCAGTATTAATATCACCTAAAGAAAACCACGCTCTAAAAATTCCGGAGGTAAAAGTATCCACACCGAAATATTTTATGGTTCCATAATCATTTAAAACTTCCATTCCCACCAACGCCAATCCTCCGGCAATTGCAGGTCTTGCCAAAGGCAATGCTATTTTTGTAAAAACACGTGGATTGCTGCTTCCCAACAAAACTGCTGCTTCTCTAAATGTTGAAGATTGTTGAGAAAAAGAGGCGCGACACAAAACATATACATAAGGGAAAAGACTGATTGAAAGAATAAAAATAACACCCGGCATATTCATAATATCGATGATGGGGCCGACAAAATGAATGTCAAAGTTATTTCTGAGCCAAGACGAAACAGGACCTGTATATTCTAATAAACCAACGTAACTATACCCCATCATATAAGACGGAAAAGCAAGCGGAAGAATTAATAACCATTCAAAATATTTTCTTCCGGGAAATTCATAAATAGAAACAATCCAAGCGGTGGAAACGCCCATTAAAAAAGTGCAAATTCCGACACCGACAAGAAGAATGGCGGAATTTGAAAAATAAACCGGAAGCAGATGTTCTGCGATATGCCCCCAAGTTTCTCCGGGTTTGTCAAAAAGTTTGATAAGAATGGTAAAAATAGGTGTTAGAATCAACAACATCAATACAATTGATATCGCTGTCCACCGATTCCACCAATAAATCGTCTTTTTTGATTTTTCCAATTCAGGATTCTTTCTGCAACCGTACAATTAATTCCAACCTACACGGTCAAATATTTTGACTGCTTCACTATTGTATTCTCCCATTTTATACAAATCCATCGTATCGGTTTTAAAATCTCCCCACGATTGAATGAGGTCTGCTTTTTCGGCTTGTGGATTAACGGGAAATTCAAAATTCAGATTAGTCAATATTTCTTGAGCTTCAACACTTGAAAGATATTCGATAAATTTAATCGCATGTTCTTTATTAGGTGCATTTTTAGCAACCCCTACTCCACTTACATTTATATGCGTTCCATTTCCTTCTTGGTTGGGAAAAATCATTGTTACTGCTTCTCCGGCTTTTCGATCTTCTTCATTTTGAGCGTTTAACAACAAGCCTACATAATAAGTATTTACAATTGCAATATCCCCTTCACCTGCTGCAACCGCTTTTACTTGATCTCTATCTGAACCTTTTGGATTTCGTGCCATATTAGCAACCACTCCTGCGGCCCAGGCTTCTGCTTTTTCCGCTCCTTCATTTAAAATAATTGAAGCAAGCAACGATTGATTGTAAACATTGTCTGAAGAACGAACCAGAATTTTTCCTTTCCATTGAGGATCAGTCAAATCTTGATAGGTTTTTATACTCTCTACATTTACCCGTTCTTTAGATACAGCAAGAATTCGTGCACGATATGTAATACCATACCAATGATTGTTACTTTCTTTCAGATGTTGAGGAATATTTTCGTCTAAAATATCAGATTGAATCGGTTGAAACAATCCCAAGGACTGTGCACGATACAAACGTCCTGCATCAACAGTAAATAAGATATCCGCAGGAGAATTTTCTCCTTCGTTTACCATTCGCTGCATCAATTCATCTGCACTTGCTTGAACAATGTTTACTTTAATTCCGGTTTGCTCAGTAAATTTTGCAAAAAGATGATCGTCTGCTTTGTAATGACGGTGGGAATAAATATTTATAACATCCTCATCTTTGCTTTGTCCACAAGAAGAAAAAATAAAAATACCTAAGATAAAGATTCCAAACTTGATTGATTTTCTCATATTTGATTGATTTTTTACGGAGCAAAGTTAACTTTATTTAGATTCATTACAAACAAGAGCGAGTGATATATGAAACAGTTTAAAAAATACTTTTAAACGTCTCATTTTGGTGAAGTCGTAAGATTTCGTATTTTCGCGTGAAATTTATGGAGTGTTAGCTCAGTTGGTTCAGAGCACTACCTTGACAGGGTAGGGGTCATTGGTTCGAATCCAATACACTTCACAGCAGAAATCTTTCAGACATTTAGTTTGAAAGATTTTTTGGTTTTAAAAGATGTCCAATAATCTTTCCAATGCCATCCCACGCGAGCCTTTAATAAGGATTTGGGCATTTTCCGGTTTGTTTTCTTTAATCACAGAAATACTTTCGGAATAGGTTTTAAATTTATAGAAAGTGGAGTCGTGAGTTTTAGTCTTATAAAAATTTTCTCCAATGAGATAAACATCCCCTTTAAAATTGGCTGATAAAAAATCTACAATTGCTTGATGTTCCTTTTCCGATTCTTTACCCAACTCGAACATATCGCCTAAAAATACAATTTTTTGAGCTCCTTCAAATTGGATAAAATTCTCTAAAGCCATTTTCATACTCGTTGGATTTGCATTATAAGCATCCATCAAAATCACATTTGAACCATGGGATATAATTTGAGAACGATGATTGGCAGGAACATAACTTTCTATTCCTTTTTTTATTTCTTCATTCGTTAATCCAAAATATGCACCGACTGTAATTGCAGCAGCGATATTTTCAAAATTATAAATGCCTGTCAGCTTACTTTTTATTTCTATATTTTGATAATTTACAATCAGATGGTTTTGACTATTTACCAAAGTAATTGGAACCTCCGAATCCGGCGAACCGAAAACAATTCGGTTTATATGTTCAGAATAATTTAATTGAATGGGATTTAAACCATTGACAAATATTTTTCCGCCATTACGATTTAAAAAGCGATACAATTCTGTTTTCCCTTCGATTACGCCTTCCATACTTCCAAAACCTTCCAAATGTGCTTTCCCGAAATTTGTAATGTATCCGTAATCTGGTAAAGCTATTTCTGAAAGCATTTTAATCTCGCCTGGATGGTTTGCTCCCATTTCAATCACGGCGACTTCCACTTTTTCGCTCAAATTTAATAAAGTCAGTGGTACTCCGATGTGATTGTTCAAGTTACCGACAGTTGCAAGCGTATTAAATTTTTGAGACAAAACCGATTTCATCAATTCTTTGGTCGTGGTTTTTCCATTGCTTCCTGTCAGACCAATTATCGGAATATCAAATTGCTTGCGATGGTGTCGTGCCAATTTCTGAAGACATTCGAGTACGTTCGTCACTAGAATTGTTTTTCCGCCGGTTTGATGATATTGATTATTATCAATTACAGCATAAGAAGCACCATTCTCTATAGCTTGCTGTGCATATTCATTCCCGTCGAAACGATCTCCTTTAAGCGCAAAAAAAATACAATTAGGTTGAATAGCGCGTGTATCCGTACACACTCCTGAACTTTTCAGGAAATATTCATAAATGATTTCGGCAGTCATCTCTTATAAAGAAAAATCCTCCCAGATTTGGGAGGATTGTATTTTAATTAGAAATTCTTATCGTCGTTTTCCATGTTTCGATTTTGAACCCAATCGGCTCATTGCACAACGGAATCCTATATAATCAGTTGCCATATCTTGAGGGAAATAACGGCGTTGTGCAGGATCAAGCCAATATGCGCGGTCTCTCCAAGATCCACCTTTAATTACTCTAACTTCGTTACTGACAAGCGTCGTTCTTCTGTTGGATTGGTCATATTGTCTCTGAACACCTCCGGCACTGTCTATAAAAACCTCCGGTCTAGGAGCATTATACATTCTAGCTGTATTTTCTTCCTCTTCACCTGTGAACTGTTGATAATATCTGGTAGATGAAGGATCTCCGTCACGAAAATCTCTATTGTCACTTTGTGAGAAGTTAGTTCTCAAATAAGTTTCATCTTCGTCAACCGGCACTTTAATTATCTCTCCCGGAAGTCCGCGAGCGATTAGTTTTCCTGTACTCAAAGTATCATATATAATTGAATCGGGAGTAACCACTCTAACTCTTCCATCCGGTCCGATAGCATTTTTGGTATACACATTTCCACGGAAATAGTTGAAATCGTTGAAGTTTTGATCGATAATAGGTCTGTAAACGTCTGCAACCCACTCGGCGACATTTCCTGCCATATCATACAGTCCAAAGTCATTTGGCGGATATGATTTTACTTGCGCAGTAATGTCTGCTCCATCGTCACTCCAGCCGGCTATCCCACCATAATCACCCGATCCTTGCTTAAAGTTAGCCAATTGTTCTCCGTAGGCACGTCTGTTTGCTGAACGTGTATATTTTCCATCCCAAGGATATTTTTTTCTACCTCTGTAGGCATTGTATTCACGTACTTCAGACATTCCCAATGCGGCGTATTCCCATTCTACTTCAGTAGGAAGCCTGTATGCGGGCAATAAGATTCCGTCTTGACCTTTTACATATAAGTTAGTACTGTCAGCGCTACGGTCTGCCATTCTTTGAGAAGTTCTTCCGCCTCGTGTAATGGAATCATTACCACCGTAAGTTAAATCAGGTGCATTCAAATAGGTATCTGTATTAAAAGCTTGTCCGGGTTCAACGCTAAATCTAGCACCATCGGCAATAATACCTTCTCTTTCCAACATGTATTCGTTGACACGATCTGTACGCCACTTGCTAAATTCAACTGCCTGAATCCAACTTACACCAACTACAGGGTACTCTGCATACGCAGGGTGGCGAAGATAATTTGTAGTCATCACTTCATTAAATCCTAATCTGTTTCTCCAGACCAAAGTGTCGGGAACAGCTCCGTCATAAATTTTACGGAATCGCTCATCAGATGGAGGGAATACACGCTTTAACCAATCGAGATATTCTAAATACATCAAATTGGTTACTTCGGTTTCATCCATATAAAAAGATTGGACATGTTGTTGTGTTGGAGTGTTGTTCCAATCGCGCATCGGGTCGTCCTGAACTCTTCCCATAGTGAAAGTTCCACCTTCAATAAATACCAGTCCGGGACCGGTCTCTTGTTCTCTAGACTTAGGATTATACTGGAATCCCCCTTCTTTTGCGTTTAGTTTCCAACCGGTAGCGCGCGATGTATTTTTATAATCGCGCGAATTGCTACAGCCAATAAAAAATGTTCCGGCTGCAACGCATACCATCAAGTTTACAATAACGGTTTTTCTGAATCTCATAAATTCAAGTATGATAGAATTAAAGCTTGCAATATAGTAATTAACGATAAATTCACAATATTATTTTACGAATCTTATAGCAATGTATTTATAAGATTATGCAAACCTATGTGAACTGAACTAATTTTCCTAATATTCTTTTTAAAAAACGCTGTGCAATTAAACTAAGCAATTACCTTATAACGCAAGATTTTTAAGCCAACAACGGAAAATCAATTTACCAACAAAAGTAAGAAAATTAAAATACCCGGGTTTTCTTACTTTAATATCTGATACTTTTTAATTATTCTTTCTGTACATTTTTTCTTAAATATTTTATGCTCAAGTCTTACAATAGTTTTTCAAGTAGGCCTATTAAAACAATAATGTATAATAACATACGATAAACATTCGTTTGTGATAGTTAGATTATTTCTTATACTAATAGTATTTTTGAAGCGTTATTTATTCAGATGAAAAAACTGTTTACTCTACTATTATTCATTTGCAGCTTCTCAGCCGGGGCGCAACAAATAAAAAAAGTTTCAATCAACTGGGAAAATGTTGGCACTTCATTGTATTCGAATGAAATCTCACATTCAACCGGATCACTTTCAGCCGAATCAGAAAACAAGGTTCTTTTGAAACTTACGCTTGGTTCTAATCCTTTATATGCTATTCATTGGGAAGAGTCACGATATGTTGAACCTTCATCAGTCCGCGTAGTTAACGTACGCTATGGAATGTTAACTCAGAAAGAATTGGAAGCGATAAATCACGATTACATTCCTGCTGAATTGGAATACGCTCTCGGAAATTCTGAAGCCAGAGACAAATACTTTACCGAATTTAGAATCTCTCCGATTATAGGAACAAACGGCAATTATCGGAAGGTTGAATCTTTTGAAATTCAATATCAATATGGCAATACTGCACGACGTATTGACCCTCCTACCATAATGAATTCTGTTTTGGCTCAGGGCGATTGGTATAAGTTCAAAGTAGAAAAAACCGGAATCTATAAGATTGACAAGTCTTTTTTATCCCAACTTGGAATGAACATCAACAATATCGATCCAAGAACCATTAAAATATACAGTCACGGAGGTCATTCGCTCCCACTGTTGAATGCAGAAAATCATCATTTTGATTTGCCGGAAAATGCCATTCAAGTTGTCGGTGAATCCGATGGTAAATTTGACGACAATGATTATATCCTTTTTTACGGAATTGGTCCGGAAGGATATGTTTTAGACAATGATTCACACATCAATCCGTACAGTGATGACTCCTATTATTATATAACCTTCGGAAATGGAATGGGAAAAAGAGTGCAATCAATGGTTGAACCTTCAGGAGTTGCCGATCAAATTATCAATACTTTTCTCGATTATCAATTTCATGAAAAAGACGAGGAAAGTCCAACAAAGTTAGGAAGGGTATGGTATGGAAATCGGTTTGACATCAATAGAGAGCAAAATTTTGCTTTTAATTTCCCTCATATTGTCGCAGGGTCTCCTATGAATGTTACCATTAAATCTGCTGCAGCTTCAGAAAGTCAAACTTCTTTGATGGTAAACATCAACAATACTTCTCAGCCTGTCATAAACTATAGTCCGATAACAACAAGACAAATTTTAAACACCAATGTATATAGACAAAATATTACGGCAACTACACCTGAGGTAAACCTTAAGTTAACTTATAATAATTCCGGGAACCCTTCAAGTGTTGCCTACTTGGATTATATTCGGATAGAAGCGCAACGCCAACTTAGAGGAGTGGAAGGACAACAGTTAGCTTTTGGCGTGACAAATTTGGAAAATTTCGGAAATGGCATCAATGAATATCAACTGACAAATGCTTCTCAATTTACCCAAATTTGGGATGTTACAGACCCGACATATATCGTTTCGCTGTCTAACAACAATGCTTCCGAAACAATAATCTTTAAACAAAACGCAGCGCACACTAAAAAATTTGTAGCAATCAATCCAAATGATTATTACACTCCCGTTAGAATTCATAATTCTCGTGTTTCAAATCAAAATATCAAAGGAACTGTTTTTAGAGATGAATCGGGGAACTTTAAAGATGTAGATTATTTAATTATCACCCATCCAATATTGATTCAGTCGGCACTCAAATTAGCCAATTTCCATAAAAGGACTCACAATCTAAATGTAAAAGTAGTAACAACCGATAAA
>CAZWVT010000044.1:0-15932 GCA_964636665.1 uncultured Flavobacteriaceae bacterium | reverse complement strand
ACATCCGATAAACCCAATCTGCAGGATTGATTTTCGTGTTGTTTCTATAGATATAGAATTTTAAAATGGTGCGTCCGGCAGTTGCGCTTTTAGCTACGTTCCCGATGGTTTGCTTGGTTTTTACTCTATCGCCTTTCTTGACCGATACGCTTTCAAGATTGCTATAAACCGTTATATAATCACCGTGCTGAATAAAAACAGTGATATTTGCACCTCGGATTCTCTGAATTGACATTACGTTTCCGTCAAAAACGGAGCGTACAGGTTCGTGGTCATTGGTAGCAATTTCAACACCGCTGCTGCTTGTGGTCACATTCGGAAACTGAGGATGTCTGTGGGTTCCAAAACTTTTGACGACCATACCGCGTTCCACCGGCCAAGGCAGTTTTCCTTTGTTACTGCTAAAACTGGCGGCCAGAGCTTTATCTTCGGCAGTAAGCGCAAAACCTCCGGAAGTAGTAGTCGTGGCTTTGTTGCTTTCTTTGGCTTTTCGATTGGCTTCTGCAATCGCTGCTTTAATAAGGGCATCTATTTCTTTCTCGATTTTATCGGCTTCTTGCTGTTTCGAACGAATTTGTGCCGTATAAGTACCTTCATCCTTTTTTAAAGAAGCAATCAGTTCTTGTTGTTTTTTACGCTCTTTGACCAATTGATTTTTAGATTCGTTATTTTCATCTATCAATCGTTGTTTGTCCTTTTTCTGAGCCATCAAGGTTTCATTTAACTCTTGTAATTCTTGAGTTCGTCGATTAATTTCTTCGCCTTGACGTTTTCTGAAAGCAGCGTATTGCTTCATATATTGCACGCGTTTGTAAGCCTGCAAAAAAGTTTCAGACGACAATAAAAACATCACCCGATTTTGTTGGTTTTTACTTTTATAAGATTTGCGAACCATTTCGGCATAATCTTCCTTCATTACTTTTAATTCTTCACGAAGCGCAGAAATTCTATCGATATTGCTGTTGATGTTGCGCGTCAGTAAATTTGCCTGTTGATTCGTAACTCTGATTAGATTTTCAATGGCATTGATCCGCGTATTTAAATCTTCCACTTGAGATAAAACAGATTTTTCTTCTTGTCTTGTTTTAAACAACAGTGAATTTATCTGTTTTATTTCTTCCAAAATTACTTTACGACGCTCTTCCAACTCCTTTTGCTTATCTGTTTGTCCGTAAGAATTCGGTATGGCAAGAAGTGCTAAGAAAACGATAAAAATAATTTTCAGATAATTCATTTGTTTTATAATTCTATGCGTTCATAGCCGGATGGTACTTCAAAAGGAAATCCGACGGATACATTTAAATCGATGTTTCTGTAATCTAAAACAATATTTGTTTGTTTTCCTTCATCATTGGTAACTACAGAAATTTTAGATGGAAAAAATTGATTTTCCACTTGCTGATAATCTCCATAAGAAACAAAGACCACTCGGTTGTATTGCGGTTGTTCTATCGATGTTGCCGCCACTCGAAAACTACCGGGATACAGGAACAACGAATGTATGAAATTTGCCGCTTGATTTTTAGGTTGAATCTTATATTTATTTTGAGCAACTTCTGAAGTATATTCCGAAGAATTCAAATCAAAAAGTGCTTGTCCCAATAAGATGTTTTGTGTTTTTTCAAAATCGACTTCAATCCCAAGCCAGCTGCTCAACAGGGAATAATCTCCTTCAAAATAAGTTTGACCGATGGTTTCGTAATAAATCACTTTTTCAGGAGTGATATAAGCTTTCGCCACGGTAAATCCAAGAATGGCTGCGCGAATCCAAATTATTTCATCTTTTTTCATCCGCATACTCACCGTAATCCGCTGTTCTCTTTCTTCGGTTCGATGCGTCAACTGAAGTCGCGTTACCAGCGTTTCAAAATTTGGAGAAGAATTTTGGTGCGCATTAAAAACCTTCTTAGCCGCCATTGATTCTGCTGTAGAAGTCGTTGTTTTTACGCCACCACAAGAAACCAAAAATAAAACAGCAAACAGTAAAAAGAGGTATTTTTTCATAGGCTTATTCCGCTAAAATGATTTTTGAAGCTTTTGATGCGGTTTGTTCCGCCTTTTTTTCATCTCCTTTGGCTTTGTAAGCAATGGTCAATTGTTCGTAAAAATCTTTTTCCATTTTTGGATTGTCAAACACAAAATCTATACCTGCTTCCAGATTTTGAATCGCATTGTCATAATTATCAAGAGTGTTGTTGGCAACTCCATTGACCAAATATAGAATGGGTTGCGCAGGAAATAAATCCAACGCACGGTTACTCAAATCTTTGGCTTTTTCATATTCATTGAAATCCAATTGCAACAACAAAGTATTTTTAACAAGATTGAAATTCTCTATATTTTTATCTGCTCCTTTTTCGTAGTATTTAAGTGCAAGTTGTTTGTCGTTTTTCTTTAAATAATAATCGCCCAGCAACTCAAAAACTTTTGGGAAACGGGTCGCATATCCCGATACGATGGTTTCCAATTCATCAGCATATTGCGGATTTTCATTTACAAAAAGGATGAAATCATTGATGACTTTTAAAAGCGTTTCATCGTTTATTTCTGCAGTCGTTAAAACAATTTTTATCGATTCAATTGCTTTTTCCGTCTGCTTTTCGTCCATATAAAATTTATACAACGCCAAATGCACCATTTTTGATTCGGGCATTTTTTCTAACAATTCAAGAGCTGTTTTATAGGCTTTTTCTTGTTCTCCTTGTTCGCTGTATAAAAATATCAGTTTCAGATATTCCTGTTCATTTTGAGGATTTTCGGCTAAATTTTGTTTTACTTCTTCTATCGCTTTATCCTCATTGCCCGTTAGTTTATAAATCTGAGCTTTCAATGCATTTCTGACGTCACTTTCGCCCCAAATCGATTCGAGTTCTTTTAAAAGTGTAAGCGCTTCCTCATAACGTTCCGTATGAAAATAAATATTGACCAAATCTTCTTTGTAGTCCTCGTGATGAGGAATTAATCTTTTTACGATGGGCAATGCTTTTTCAAAATCCGGTTTTTTGTAATACAAATCGTACAAACGTTCCAAAACATCCATTCGCTCGCCTTGAGATTCGAGTACGGCTTTATACAATTGTTCTGCTTTTTCATACTCAAACATCAGTGCGTGAATTTTGGCTTTTTCAAATTGCACGGCAGCTTTGCTTTTTGATGTAGTCGCTATGATTTCAGCTTCATCTAATGCATTTAAAGCTCGATCATAATTTTCGATTGCCTTTTGTTTCAGCCCTTCAAAAAAATGAATTTGAAATTTATCTTCATTCGTTTCAGAAGTATCCAATGGATTTTCCATCGTATCTATTTCAGGCTCTTGAGCTTCAATAAATAACGGAAATCCCATGACAATTAAAATGAATATGTAGCGGATTTTTTTCAAGTTTATTTTAATTCGGAATAATCGCCAATGCTAATGTGTTTGTAATTCCCATCATATACAACGTGATTTCCTATCATCGCATTGTCCAAATCAGCATTTGTTATTAAAGTATTTGTTTGAATCAAACTGTTTTTGATTTTACTGTTTTCAATAGTTGTATTTGCTCCTATTGAAACATACGGTCCGATTTTACTGTTTTTCAAGATTACATTTTCTCCGATAAAACAAGGTTCGATAATTTCTGAATTTTCATTTGAGAGAGAATTTGAAATTAACGATTGATTAGCCTCAGCTAAAAAGCCCAACATTTTTTGGTTGGTTTCAAGCGTTACATTTTTATTTCCACAATCCATCCATTCATCTACTGTTCCGGTTTTGAATATCTTTCCACTTTCCATCATTCTTTTAATTCCATCATTGATTTGATATTCGCCACCTTGGATGATGTTGTTGTCCAAAACGTATTGAAGTTCATTTTTTAAAACGCCGACATCTTTAAAATAATATATCCCGATTACCGCTTGATCGCTTACAAATTCTTTTGGTTTTTCAACGAGTTCTATGATTTCATTCTTATCATTCAGATTTACCACGCCATAAGCTTCCGGATTCTCTACTTGTTTTGTCCAAATTACGGCATCGGCATCTTTGTCCAATTCAAAATCAGCGCGGATGAGTGTATCGGCATAAGCAATTACAGCCGGTCCGGAAAGCGAATCTTCTGCACACATTATGGCATGTCCGGTTCCTTTTGGTTCAAGTTGACGGTAAATAGATGCTTTTGCACCTAAATTCTCAGCCAATGCTGTCAAACTTTCAACGACGTCATCTCCAAAAAAAGCAGGATCACCCAAAATAAAGGCGATTTCGTCAACCTCTTCTTTTAAAACTGCTGCAATATCTTCCACCAGCCGATGAACAATGGGTTTTCCGGCAACGGGAATTAAAGGTTTTGGAACAGTTAAAGTATGCGGTCTGAGTCGACTTCCGCGTCCGGCCATTGGTACAATAATTTTCATAAGATCTATTTTTAATTTAATTAGTTATTTTGTTCCCGTACTTCCAAATCCACCTGCGCCTCGAGATGTTTCTGAAAGTTCCGATACTTCTTCCCACAGTGCTCTTTCGTGTTTTGCAATAATCATTTGGGCAATGCGTTCGCCGTTTTCGACGGTAAAAGTTTCGTTGGATAAATTTATAAGAATGACGCCGATTTCTCCGCGATAATCTGCATCTATCGTGCCGGGTGCGTTGGCTACGGTAATTCCTTTTTTTGCAGCCAAACCACTTCTCGGACGAATTTGAGCTTCATATCCGACGGGCAATTCGATAAACAAACCGGTTTTTACAATCGCTCGTTCCAAAGGTTGCAAAACTATGGGCGCATCAATCGCAGCTCTTAAATCCATTCCTGCCGACGCTACGGTTTCATAACTTGGTAAAGCATGTTCCGATTTGTTGATGATTTTAATTTTAATATTTTCAGTCATAAGTTAAATATCGGTTTTTCTGTTTAAAATTTGTTTTAACGTTGTTTTCTCCACATAAATCAAACCTCCTAAAAAAAGTATGACAAATATAGTTCCTATGAATATATTTCCTCGAAACACATAAAAAGATAAGGTTGAAAACAGCAATGCTGTGATTAATACAGTTCCTATTTTTTTGATATTATATGGAATCACATAGTATTTCTGCCCATAAAAATACGAAAGCAACATCATACTTCCATAAGCCAGGAAAGTTGCAATCGCCGAACCGACATATCCGATTTTCGGGATTAATAAAAAGTTTGCTATCAATGTAATTATAGCGGCAACAATCGAGATGTATGCGCCGTATTTTGTTCGGTCGGTAACTTTATACCAAACGGCTAAATTGTGATAAATTCCCAAAAATAAATTTGCCGCCAATATCAAGGGAACAATCTTTAGAGCTTCCCAATATTGACTGTTCGGAATTAGCAATATTTTGAAAAAATCAATATAAACGATGACAAAAAGCAAAATCCCGCTTCCTAAAAAAGTGAAGTATTTCGTAATCAGTGCATAGGTTTTCTTGGCATCTTTATTATGTGAATAATTAAAGAAAAAAGGTTCAATCCCCAATCGGAAAGCCATGACAAACAAGGTCATAAACATTCCCAATTTATAACATGCAGAATACAATCCCAATTCAGTTTCAGCTATGTCCGCAGGAAGTAGATATTTTAATAAAATTCTGTCAAATGCTTCGTTGATACTAAAAGCGATTCCTGATATTAATACCGGAAATGCATAACGAATCATTTGTTTCCAAAGGTTTTTGTGGAATCCGAATCCAATTTTCGCATAAACCGGAATCACCATAAGGAGCGTTGCAGCACTTGCTATTAGATTTGAAATAAAAATGTAAGCCACTTTATTTTCCGGCATCCACCAAGAGCTTAAGGAGGATATTTTTTCAGACCAAATCGGGAGAATGAGAAAGAAAAAAAGATTGAATCCCAGATTAATGACAACATTAATAATTTTTAAGACAGCGTATCGCATTGGTTTTTCATTGGCACGAAACCAAACAAACGGAAGCACCACCAATGCATCTAAAGTCAAAATCCAAATTCCGTAAACGATATATTCTCTTTTGAAATCCAACAAATAAGAGAGTTCGGAATTAAAAATCAAACTGAAAATGAGAAAAGCCAAAGACGAGATGGTCAGCGAGGTCAATGTCGTGGCTTGGACTTTCTGTTTATTGACACCTTGCTTTGTAAAAAAACGAAAAAAAGCTGTTTCCATTCCGTAGGAAAGCAAAATATTTCCGAGGATGATAAACGCCATCAATCCGGCATAAATTCCGTATTCTTCCGGGAGCAGCACATTTACATAGAGCGGAACCAATATGACAGAAAGCACACGTGGCAAAACTGTTGCCAATCCGTAAATAAACGTCTGCCTAAATAGTTTTTGGAAAATGCTCAATCGGTTTCAGTATAAATCGGTAAAACAGGGTTGTCTTAAAATTAAAAACCCGACCTATTTATAAAATTCAAAAGTCGGGGTTTTCTTATTTTATATACTCAAATCCGCAATAAGGAACGAGTACTTCGGGAATTTTTATTCCATCGTCTTGTTGAAAGTTTTCTAAGATTGCAGCTAAAACGCGGGGCAAAGCAAGGGAACTTCCATTTAATGTATGAGCCAGCTTGTTTTTTCCGTCGGAATCTTTAAATCGCAATTTTAAACGATTTGCTTGATAAGTTTCAAAGTTCGACACCGAAGAAATTTCCAACCATCGTTTTTGCGCAGCTGAATAAACTTCAAAATCATACGTCATTGCCGATGTAAATCCTAAATCTCCACCGCACAATCTTAGAATGCGGTAAGTTAATCCAAGTTCTTCCAAAATGCTTTTTATATGCTCCACCATCCTGTCCAGTGCAGCATAAGAATTGTCAGGATGTTCAATTCGGACGATTTCTACCTTGTCAAATTGATGCAATCGGTTTAATCCGCGAACGTGTGCGCCGTAACTTCCTGCTTCCCGACGGAAACAAGGCGTGTATCCTGTGCATTTAATAGGGAAATCTGTCATTTCCAATAAATTGTCTCGGAACATATTGGTAATCGGAACTTCTGAAGTTGGAATCAGATACAGTTCATCATTTTGAACGTGGTACATCTGTCCTTCTTTATCGGGAAGTTGACCGGTTCCATAACCTGAAGCTTCATTTACCAATAAAGGCACTTGATATTCTGTGTATCCTGCCTCAATATTTTTATCCAAGAAATAAGTAATTAAAGCCCGCTGCAGCCGTGCGCCATAATTTTTATAAACAGGAAAGCCTGCGCCGGTAACTTTAACGCCCAATTCAAAATCTATTAAATCATGTTTTTTTGCCAATTCCCAATGTGGCAAAGCATTTTTAGGCAATTGTGGAATTGTTCCGCTGAGGTAAACTTCTTCGTTGTCACTTTCATCTTTCCCGGGATTTACAAGTTCATGCGGAACATTCGGAACCGTGTATAAAAGCTGAAGCAACTGCTCCGAAATTTCACCCATTTTGGTGTTTAACGCTTTGGAATCTTCTTTTAATTGCGTTGTTTTTTCTTTAAGCGAATTTGCTTCTTCGGCTTGTCCTTTCTTATAAAGTTCGCCAATTTCTCTTGAATACCGATTGCTATTTGCCAAAATCTCATCGAGCTGTGCTTGTGTACTTCGACGTTGCTCGTCTAATTGCAAAATTTCTTCCAAAAGTTGAGCTGAATCTACCCCTCTTTTAGCAAGCGCTTCAATAAATTGCTGCTTATTTTCACGAATTTCTGAAACTTGTAACATGTCTAAAATTTAAAGGTTCAAATGTACAAACAAGCAAGGGATTTAGGAAAATGAAGTTTCATTATTATGTGAAAATCAACCGAACAAGAATAAAATTGCCATTCTTATCAAAAATAAGCTCGTAATTGAACACTTCCTGTGTGAACTGCTTTTGAGTTTTCACTTTTTCTTCCGTAATACATGAGATTTGCATCCAAATATTGGGTTATTCTTTTTTGAAAAAGCGTTTGCCAAGTGTAATTCGTGCCGGGCTGCAATCCTTCCAACATTTGATATGCAACCGGAGAATAAGCATTTCCCTGAAAATTATTGTCGATATAATTAAACTCCCCACTGATGGATATTTTTTCTGCATTTGAATAAGAAAAAGAAACTCCGATGGTCTGTTGTTTTAAATTTTCAAAAGCTTCCAGTTTATTTTTTTTGTCCTTGTAATGGTAAAACAAATCGAAACGTGTTTGCATGTTGAGCAAATAAGACAATTTCGGATTTATTTCCTGTGAGCGAAGATGATAATTCCGATTTTGAAAACTTTCTGAAAAAGAGGTGGTTCTGTCTGTTGAGCCTTTGAGATTAAACAACCACAATTCAAACAATTTGTGATTGAAATTTATCTGATGACTTTTTAGGTCGTTACGCTGAAGTCCGGTTATCAATAAGTTGTCATTTGAAGACGACAAAAATGTATAGCTGGTGGAATAATGCTGACGTCCTCTGTTAAAAAAGATGACATTTCGGAAATTCAAAACAAGCCCCAACTGATCGTCTCCGCCGTCTTTAAAGGGATTAATCATAAAACCTTCATCGCGACGACGCACTTTTCTATCGATAATATAAGAGGTTTGATTGTAAAAATGAGTCAGCCAGTTGGGAATCCAACCTTCATTTTTCCATACCTGAGGATTTAAAGTCACCGTTTGACTGAATTTATTCTGCCGTATTTTAACAAACGTCTGATTTGGCAATAAAATCCGAATGTATTCTGCCTGATCGGGAAATTGCGCCACTTCAAATTCGTCCAATTCCTGAATTCCGTTTCCATTATAATCGACCCACATATAAACTCCTTGTCCCGGATCGGTTTTTATATAAGTAAATTCCTGCTGCGGAACGACGCCGTTATTTGTTTCGAGGGCAGTATTCAGATGAACGCCGCCATCCCATAACGATTGGTTGTATAAAATCCTTGAATTTAAAGAGCGTTCTTTAGGTTTTTCGTCATTTCCTATGTTGGTTGACAACATTCCGTCTTGAAGTTCTATCGGATAATATTTAATTTCCCTGTAATTTACAAAAGCAGCCAATTGCGTATTTTCGCTATTGATAAGCCTTGAATTTAGATAATAAGTGTTGGCGCTATTCACTTTCTGCAATCGATTTTGTCGAACGCTATCTGTTACCCGATAATTATAACCCACTTGAGCATAAACATCGGTACTATCGCCAATTCCCGTAAAAATTTCATAAGTATTGAATTTATGACTTATAGGAGATAAACTGTCTTTGTCCACAGCAGAAATCTTATTGTTTTCCATTCCCAATTTCCCGCCTATCCAAGCTTTATCCAACTCATAAACAGTAGTATTGCGCAATCTAAAAAAATGAGAAGAAATAGAATCTGCTTTGCTTTCCATCAAACTCGTATTCAGATTAAAATTCAAACGTCCTGCCTGAATGTGCGAAGAGAGCCGATGGAGATTCCCGTCAAAATTTTCAGAGAAATTCAGGTTGTTAAACTCATAGCGTGTAAGTCCGAATCTCGGATGCAACGCTTCAATTCCGGTTGACAGAAAACGTTGGCTTCCTTCGGGATTTACCAAGTTCCAATCTCGTTCGAATTCAACGTTATAAAGACGTTCGATGGTGTTAAATTCCTTTTGAACCACATCGACATTTCCAAGGACATTGATTTTCAAACTGTCATTTGTTGTCAATAACCGCTGGACAATTCCCAGTTTTCCTGCAAAACCGACATTTTCTTCTTTATTCAATTCACTAAAAAGATTTCGGTCGTAATTACTCATTGCCATTTCAAGCCCAACGGTGGTTTTTTCCGTAGGTCGATAATTCCCATTTACGCCAATAACTTGAAGTTTTTCCGGAGGTTTCAACCTTATAATTGGTTCGTAATCGCCTTGCAGAACATTATTTATCGGCGCTACATACTCAAAAATACGGTTGACTGCACTTTGGTTGCTCAACACATAATTTCCATTGTTATTTCCTACGTGAGTGAATCGCACGTTGTATAATTCATCATCAGGATTGTTGGAATAGACGAAAACTTCTTTTCCGTTTATCCATTCTTTTTTATACAATATTTTATTTTCTGCATAGGTATCCGGAATTGCAGAAGGCGCGTACATTTTGTCATAATCATTGCCGGCTGCTTTTAGAACAGCTATTTGTTCTTCGGATAAATTTTGTTGTAACGGCTGGTTTTTTGCATCATTTTCTGAATAAGCATAAATACCTACATCCAGTTTTTCATTGGTATAATTCACATCCGTATAACCGATAAATCGCGTGTAATTTCTATCTGTGAATTGATATTCTACCAAAATTCTCATATCGGAAGTAATCGGAAATGTGGGATTAAATTTTATTTCTCCCGCATTGTAATCGATTACATAATCTTCGTTTTCTCCGCGACTGAGCAACAATCCGTTTACATAAACGCGTTCACTTCCCGAAACGACCATAATATACAGTTCTCCGTTTGGACCTACCAATTTATAGGGCCCTTGATTTCCTTCCTGTCCTTTGAATTCACTTTTGGTAAAAACACCTTTTACCAAAGCCCCTGCTACTGTTGCAGAATATGTACCTCCATCAGCGGTTTTAATATTTCCGGAGAGTGAAATCCCCTGAACTTTCTTTGAAAATCGTCCGAAATAACTTCTGGAATTTATTAAATCGAGATCTCCTGCACGGATGTTCCATTGATCGCCGAACAATTCGATGAATATTCTGTCAAATTCGTTTAAACTCTGGGAATATCCACTTTCTTGAGCGGGAATATTGGCGTCTTGAATGGAGGCGCGAATGGAAACTTTTTCGCTTAATTTCCCGGTAATTTGCAAATCCAACTGACTGTTAACCACTGCATTTTGATTGTTCCCGATAGTTATACTCCGCGAAATACTTCCCGCTGTATTGAGTCCGTCAAAAGGCGTGAAATTTCTTATGTGCGTAGCTTGATCCAAACTGTAAAATCGATCCATTTCTCCGGTGTTTTCTACGATTAAAGAGGGATCTAAGAGTGAATATTTTTTTGTCAAGAAAGAAGGATATTGTACGTACTGCAATGTGAGCGAATCATATTGCTGTTTTAATTTTTCGTGAAAAACAATGATTCCTTTTTTAAAATCTATTTTATAACTGAAAGGATTGGGAGATTCGCCTTTATCGTCAGATAATTTAAAATGTTTCGGATTTATTCCGGCGCTGTCAATAACAACCGTGTCACGAACAGGAATTTTGACAGTACGATGATTGCTGCGTTGTTCTTGCGACCATCCTGCCATTGTAATGAGTAAAAAAAATACCAAAACCGAATATCTCATTGTCTTTTTTGTTTCCCGGGAGTTGTTTTTAGTTCATTACGGTTCTTGTATTTTACTTCAAAAGTAGTGAATCGGACAAGAATAAATTTAGCACTTGTATAACGTTGTCGAGATTTATAACTTGCCCGGAATTGTTCTGTCATTAATAGAAACTAAATTATTCAATGAAAATTATCTCATACAACGTAAACGGTATTCGTGCAGCTTTTAGAAAAGGATTTATAGATTGGCTTATTGCCGCTGAACCTGACATCATTTGTCTGCAAGAAATCAAGGCTAATTTTGATCAAATTGAAATCGATTTAATTGAAAAAGCCGGATATCCCTATCATTATTGGTACAGTGCCGTCAAAAAAGGATACAGTGGTGTGGCAATTCTGTCAAAAATCAAACCCAACCATATCGAATATGGAACCGGTATTGAATATATGGATGTTGAAGGACGTAATTTACGTGTCGATTTTAATGATTTTTCAGTTATGAGTTTGTATTTGCCAAGCGGAACCAACATCAATCGTTTGGAACACAAACTCACTTTTATGGATGATTTTCAATCTTATATCGATAATCTGAAAAAAGAGATTCCAAATTTGATTATTTGTGGAGATTACAATATTTGTCATCGGGCTATCGACATTCACGACCCTATCCGAAATGCCAAAGTATCCGGATTTCTTCCGGTAGAAAGAGAATGGTTGGACAATTTTATGAAAAGCGGTTTTATCGACAGTTTCCGACATTTTAACAAAGAGCCTCACAATTATACGTGGTGGAGTTATCGCGCAAATGCAAGAGCCAACAACAAAGGCTGGCGGATTGATTACAACTTAGTTTCCGAAACATTGAAAGATAAAATGAAACGCGCCGTAATTCTTCCGGAAGCCATGCACAGTGACCATTGTCCGCTTCTGGTGGAATTAGACTTATAACACCTTGTTAACCAGTAACTTTAAACGTCTTTTTTAGGTATTTCTTCGACCTGTTATTTTATCTGACTCACGCGAAGCGTATTCACCATACCTTTATCCGAAATTGGCATCGCTGCAAGATTGATTAAGAAATCACCTTTTTTGACATAGCCGCGGTCTTCAGCAATTTTATTGACGTCTTCAACAGTATCATCTGTACTTACGTAGCGATCGTAAAAAAATGCTTTCACACCCCATAAGAGATTCAGGCGTGCAAGAATTTGCTTATTGGATGTAAACGCAAGAATAAAAGCAGACGGTCGCCAAGCGGAAATCTGGAAAGCTGTATAACCACTATTGGTAAGTGTGCAAATGGCTTTTGCCTGAATTTCGTCTGCCATGTGTGCAGCGTGATAACATACGGTTTTGGTAATGTACCGATTCGTTTTGGTTTTAGGCGGTTCTTCCGGAACTTTAATCAATTCGGAGTCTTCCACGCTTTTTAAAATTTTACACATAGTCTTAATCACATCTACAGGATAATTCCCGATTGAGGTTTCTCCGGAAAGCATCACCGCATCTGCACCGTCCATTACGGAATTTGCCACATCGTTTACTTCGGCGCGCGTTGGTGTTAGCGAAGTTATCATTGTTTCCATCATTTGGGTAGCAATAATTACCGGAATTCGTGCGCGTTTCGCTTTATGCACTAAATGTTTTTGAATAAGTGGCACTTCTTCGGCCGGAACTTCTACGCCAAGATCTCCTCGGGCTACCATTAATCCGTCACAGTTGGCAACAATTTCATCAATATTATGAACAGCTTCCGGTTTTTCGATTTTTGCAATAATAGGAATCTTGTAGGAGATATTTTCTTCTATAACTGCTCGCAATTCTTTTAAGTCTGAAGCTCTTCTTACAAAAGAAAGTGCTATCCAATCCACTTCTTGTTCTAATGCAAAAAGCACATCTTTTCTGTCTTTTTTGGTCAATGCAGGAAGTGAAATATCGGTATTGGGCAGGTTTACTCCTTTTTTAGAGCGCAACGAACCGCCTTGAATTACTTTTACTTTGACCGTATCTTTTTTGTTGGTTTCCAGTACTTCAAAAATCAATTTTCCATCATCCAACAGAATTCGCTCGCCTGCCTGAACATCCTCTGCAAAACTTTTATAATTCATATAAATTCGCTTGGAAGTGCCGATAAATTCTTTGCCTGTACAAAACTCAAGTTCATCACCCGGATACACCACGACTTCTTCTTTCATGACTCCAACCCTTAATTTTGGACCTTGTAAATCGGCCAAAATAGCTATGTGCTGATTTAACTCCGCCGATATCGAACGAATGGTTTCAATATGAAATTTTACTGTATCGTAATTTGCGTGAGAAAAATTAATCCGGAAAACATCTACGCCACTGCGTATCATCTGACGGATTATTTCCGGAGAATTTGTAGAAGGACCTAAAGTAGCTACTATTTTTGTTCGTTTCGTTGTAAGCATTAATCAAATATTAAATTATTTTTTGACTTGAGTCTTTCAACATCTACATTATAGGCTGAAATGACTTGTCGGATTTCATTTATTTTAGAAATTATTTCTTTTACTTTTATTTTACCGTTATCCGAAGTTATTTTTAAAAGATAATCACACTTTAATTCAGGAACTACATAATGTGTTTCATATACATTTTTATAAAAATCGTTTTCTTTTATTATTTCCTCAGAAACAATTTTTCTGACATTCATCAATAGATTATATGAAATGTAGTTTTTATTGTCATCGTATTCAAACAACGGAAAATTGATTTGTTTTTGGTTTTTGTAAAAATCTAAATCTGCTCGGGTTCTAACAAGTTTAATTTTTAAATATTTATTTAAAAGATAAGCAATTCGAAAGTCTTCTTCTGTGCAATGAACTGCAATAAGTTCAAATGTTTCCTCAGAAAAATCGTCCATGACCAAGCGGTGTTGCATTGTTTTATTATTGATAGTAAACAAAAACATATTATACAAAAATAAACAACAAATACTTCAAAAAAGTTAACAAAAATCAATTAAATGATTTTCTTAAGAATTTTGAATGTCTATTTCATTCTGGAACTTATAATAAGCGCGTTTTGAAGCTAATTCTTCAGCTTTCTTTTTGGAAGTAGCACGTGCTTTGGCCACGATTTCATCGTTTAGCAATAGTCGCACGGCAAAATGTTTTTGGTTGTCCACACCGGTGTCTTCATAAATTTTAAAATCAAAATTCAGTTTTTCTTTTTGACACCATTCGATGATAAGACTTTTGTAACTGATGATTTTCCCTTCCAGCTTTTTTATATCCACATACGGTTTAATCACTCGTTTCTGTATGAATTTTTCGCAGTATTTAATCCCGCGATCCAGATAGATTGCGCCTACCAAGGCTTCAAAAATGTTTCCGTGGATATTACCGCCGAATTTTTGTCCGGGCAGTCCTTTTTTAAGGAATTTGACCAAATTTAAATCGCGCCCTAATTCATTCAAATGTTCTCTGCTGACAACTTTACTCCGCATTTTGGTAAGGTATCCTTCATCACCTTCGGGAACTTTTTTATAAAGATAAGCTGCAATTACAGCTCCCAACATGGCATCGCCCAAAAATTCCAGGCGTTCGTAATTTTGTGGAATTCCATTGGTTTTTTCGTTGGAAGAACGATGGGTAAAAGCTGTTCTGTAGATAGTTAAATCTTTGGGTTTAAAACCCAGAATTTTTTTGAGTGCTCTGTAGAAAGTTTCTTCTTCTTCTGTCCGAGAAGAAAATATGTTTTTAAAGGACGGCATTCATTTTACGAATCAATTTTCTTGAAGAGTAAGCAAGCGTTATGTCCTCCAAAACCGAAAGTATTGCTCATAGCAACATTTACCTCTCTTTTTTGAGCATTGTTGAGTGTCAAGTTTAGAGATGGATCAATTTTCTCATCAACTGTAGTGTGATTGATGGTAGGAGGCACAATCCCGTGAGTCATACTCAAAATGGCAGCAATGGCTTCAACAGCTCCGGCTGCTCCCAAGAGATGACCGGTCATGGATTTTGTAGAATTGATGTTTATATCTTTCACATGTTCTCCAAATACAGATGCAATTGCTTTTAATTCAGCAACATCACCTAAAGGAGTCGATGTTCCATGCGTATTTATGTGGTCTACTTCATCAGGACTCAGTCCTGCATCTTTTAAGCAGTTTAGCATCACACGTTCCACTCCTGTTCCCTCCGGATGTGGTGTGGTCATATGATAAGCATCGCTACTCATTCCGCCTCCAACGACTTCTGCATATATTTTTGCGCCTCGTTTTTTGGCATGTTCGTACTCTTCCAGAATCAAGGAGCCGGCACCTTCTCCCAATACAAATCCATCACGGTTAGCATCAAAAGGTCGCGATGCAGTTTCAGGATTTTCATTTCTTGTGGACAGCGCATGCATGGCGTTAAATCCGCCCATTCCGGCAATGGTAACCGCTGCTTCACTTCCTCCGGAAACAATGACATCGCAATAACCTAATCGAATGTAGTTTAAAGCATCTATCATCGCATTGGCAGAAGAAGCACAAGCCGAAACGGTTGTGTAATTAGGCCCCATGAATCCATGTTTTATGGAAATATGTCCCGGTGCAATATCAGCAATCATCTTTGGAATAAAGAAGGGATTGAAACGCGGAGTTCCATCCCCTTCTACAAAGTTTTGTACTTCATCTTGGAAAGTCTGCAAACCACCGATTCCGGCGCCCCAAAT
>CAZWVT010000043.1:0-16867 GCA_964636665.1 uncultured Flavobacteriaceae bacterium | reverse complement strand
CAATTATGTCCAAAACGTTTTTCTTCAATGACATAAGACTTGTGGACGTAGGACGTAAGACTAATAAATCATTGTTATTTAACTATTTATATCTGATAAGAAGTCTGTCTTGAAAGCATAAACCAATGACTAAAAAATAATCCCCTTTCCAGTCAATTATTTGTGAAAACCCCGAATGATGACGGTCTTACCAAGTTATGTCAAAATCGTTTAGGACGCTATTGTTAAGGAATAATAAAAAGAACGATATCTCGCATCTATTATTTTTCGATATTTGTATAAGTAATATTCAAAAAATGAAAACACTTTATTTGGTTCGTCACGCAAAATCTTCCTGGGAAGAGCAAGTAGAAGACCATAAAAGACCGTTGAAAAAAAGAGGAAAGCACGATGCCAAGTTAATATCGGAAGCAGTCAGCGCTAAATTGGGAGTTCCTGAAAAAATTATCAGTAGTGATGCGAAACGGGCAGTTTCTACAGCTTTGTTTTTTAAGAAAGTTTGGAATATGGACGATTCAGATTTTCAATTAGAACCCCGCCTTTACGATTTTCAAGGTGGCGAAGTTTTTCAATTTATAAAAGAATTGGATAATCGTTTTTCAAAAGTGATGCTGGTTGGTCATAATTATGCATTTACGGCAATTGCCAACAGGCTGGGAAATAAACAGATTGAAGAAATCCCAACTTGCGGGTTTTTGGTATTGACTTTTGATGATGAAAACTGGGAAGATGTCGTAAAAGGCACGATTGATTATAAAGTTTTTCCACGAGACATAAGATAATGGCAGAGGTAAATAATAAAAATACTACAATTGTTGAAAATAAATATTTTAACCGTGAATTGAGTTGGCTGCAATTCAATGCGCGGGTGCTTCAAGAGGCCGATGACAAAAAAATTCCGCTTTTGGAACGATTGAGATTTATAGGAATATTCTCCAATAATCTCGATGAGTTTTTTATGATTCGCTATGCAACAATCAAGCGAATACAAGAATCCGGAAGAAGCGGAAAATCCGTTTTAGGAGGGATTACCGCAAAAGATTTGATGGAGCGTATTACTAAAATTGTAATCGACCAACAGGCATACAGTCTTAAAATTCTTGAAGATATACGACAAGAATTAAAGAAGGAAAACATATTTATCATCAATGAAAATGATATAAAAAAAGATCAAGAAGAGTTTGTAACCGATTATTTTACTCGAGTGGTGAGTCCTGCATTGATGACACTGATGATAGGAGAAGATGCGGAGTTGCCGGAATTGGGAGATAGCGCGGTCTATTTGGTGGTGACGATGATTATGAAAAAAGAGGAC
Organism: uncultured Flavobacteriaceae bacterium; assembly: GCA_964636665.1. GTDB lineage: Bacteria > Bacteroidota > Bacteroidia > Flavobacteriales > Flavobacteriaceae > JAAYLC01. Next base: position 15,552 of record CAZWVT010000043.1, on the reverse strand, counting down.
GAAACCTTCGATAACAAACGAAATTATGCGTTGATAGAAATTCCGAAAATTTTAAATCGTTTTGTGGTGCTTCCCAAACAAGACGACAAACAATATGTGATGATTATCGACGATTTGATTCGATACAATTTACATTCCATATTTAGTGGTTTTAATTACGAATCACTTGATTCTCATATGATAAAAATCACACGGGATGCCGAATTGGATTTAGATAGCGATTTAAGTAGAAGTTTTGTCGAAAAAATTTCAAAAGGTGTAGCGCAACGGAGCAGCGGTGAGCCGGTTCGTTTTGTTTATGACAAGACAATTGACCCTAAAACGTTAGCATTTCTTCTCAATAAAATGGACATCGATTCTGACGACAGCATTATTCCCGGAGGGCGTTATCACAACCGGCGGGATTATATGAACTTTCCAAGACTGGGAAGAAGTGACTTGCAATTTGAAAAAAAGGAACCATTGCCAATTCCCGGGTTGAGACTTTCCGGAAGTATTTTTGAGAAAATCAGAACCAGAGATTATTTGCTGCATACGCCTTATCAATCCTTTATGTATGTAGTTAAATTTTTGCGTGAAGCTGCGCTTGATCCCAAGGTGAAATCAATAAGAATTACAATTTATCGCTTGGCAGAAGTTTCACATATCATAAATTCACTTATCAATGCCAAGAAAAACGGAAAAGATGTCATTGTGCAAATCGAACTTCGCGCTCGTTTTGACGAATCTGCCAATATCGAATATGCCGAAATGCTTCAACGGGAAAAAATTCGAGTGATTTTCGGAATCAAAGGATTAAAAGTACATAGTAAAATATGTGTGGTAGAACGTATTGAAAACAAATCGATAGTACGTTACGGCTTTGTTTCTACTGGAAATTTAAATGAAGATACCGCTCGTCTTTACACGGATTACACGCTTTTTACAGCAAATCAAAAGATATGTAAAGAAATAAATAAAGTTTTTGAGTTCTTTATGGTTCCTTATCGGGTGCGCAAATACAATCATCTGATTGTTTCTCCGCATTATACGAGAAAAGCGTTTATAAATTTAATCTCTCAGGAAATTAAAAATAAAAAAGCAGGATTGCCAAACGGAATTCGATTGAAGATGAACAGTTTGGAGGATTTTAAGCTTATCGATAAACTTTATGAAGCGAGTCGTGCCGGAGTTAAAATAAAATTAATTGTACGCGGAATTTGCAGTCTTATTCCCGGCGTTCCCGGTATGAGTGAAAATATTGAAGCAATTAGCATTGTGGGAAAATTTTTAGAACATACGCGTTTATTTATATTTGAAAATGCAGGAAATCCGAGAGTTTATATTTCTTCGGCGGATTTTATGATGCGAAATTTAGATCATCGGGTTGAAGTTTCTTGTCCTATTTATGATGAAAACATTAAAAATGAACTGATTGATAACTTTGAATTGGGTTGGAGAGACAATGTAAAAGCCAGGGTATTCAACAGTAAAAATGACAATGCCTATCGTCGAAATGAGAAGTCGCCGGTGCGTTCACAGTATAAAATGCATGACTATTACGTCAATCAATTGGAAATCAAATAAATATTAGGTGTTAAAAATAGAAAAATACGGAGCCGTAGATATTGGAAGTAATGCTATCCGATTGCTAATAGTTTCGGTTATAGAACAACCGAAAAAAGAGCCCATTTTTAAAAAAGTTTCTCTGATTCGCGTTCCTATTCGTTTGGGTGAGGATGTTTTTTCAACCGGGAAAATTTCTCAAACAAACATTGTGCGCATGATAGATGCAATGAATGCGTTTAGACTTTTAATTAAAACACATACTATTGAACATTATCGCGCGTGTGCGACTTCGGCAATGCGTGAGGCTTCAAACAACGCTGAAGTGGTGGCGCAAATCAAAGAAAAAAGTTTGATGGATATTGAAATAATTAGTGGTCAAGAAGAAGCCGATATTATTGCATCTACGGATTTAAAAAATCTTATTGATGATAACCGCGTTTTTTGGTATGTTGATGTCGGGGGTGGAAGCACCGAGTTGACACTTTACAAGAACGGAATAAAAACTGCCTCAAAAAGTTTGGCGTTGGGAACGGTTCGTTTGATGAAATCTTCCAAAGATGAATTGTGGGATGAGATGAAAAAATGGATTAAGAGAAACTCTCGAAATCATAATAATATTGCAGTAATTGGTAGTGGTGGAAATATTAATACAATTTATAAGCTCAGCGGAAAGAAGATTGGAAAACCCTTAAATTATGCTTACCTATTAAAATATCACAACTACCTAAAATCATTGTCGTTTGAAGAGCGCATTGTTCAGCTTGGAATGAATCCCGATCGTGCAGATGTTGTTGTGCCCGCTTCAAAAATTTATCTTTCAGCAATGAAATGGAGCGCCGCAAAATTTATTTATGTTCCTAAAATAGGATTGAGTGACGGAATTATACGAAGTTTATATTATCAAAAACGACGAAAAATAATTTAGCTTATATAAAAAAACCGCCTCAGTTTGTGAAGCGGTTTTTTGAATTTTAAAATAGTTGTCGATATTAGAATGAATATCCCACAGAAATTTGGAAGACGTTGTTTTTAACGGTAGCGTCTTCATCTGAAATGTCATTTATGTTGCTTAGTCCTAAATTATACCTTGCTCCAAAGAAAAGACCCATATCCATACGATAAGATGCTCCGATTCCCAGACCAAAATCGATTCCTTTATAATGTTTTTTAACATCCAAAGATTCTGATTCGCTTGCAGTTTGTCCCATTGCAGTTTCAGTAAATTCGAAATCTTCTTTCGCTGACATTAAAAATCCGATTTGCGGACCTGCTTCAACAGCTAAACCTTCCATAAAATAATATTTGGCCATAATCGGAATTGAAATGTAATCTAATTTTAATTTATTTTCAGTATGTCCACTGATTTCCATTCCCATGAAGCTTTCTGAATAACTCTCTTCACTTTGTGCTCCCATAGAACTATAAAGAATTTCCGGTTGAACGGAAAAAACATCGCTAACAGGAATTTCGACTAAACCTCCAATGTGGAAACTCATACGCGAATCCATTTTTCCACCCTCATCCGGGCTAATAGACATATTTGCTAAGTTAAGTCCGCCCTTTACGCCAAAACGAATCTCTTGCGCTTGTGAGGCTGTAATTGCAAAACCTGCACAAGCAATGAATAGTAAAAATTTTCTCATAATAATAATGATTTTAAGTTAGGGCGCAAATATAATTATATAATTGATATATATATACTGTTTTAAATAAAAAAGTCGTCTTTTTACAGACGACTCAGTATAGTGTTTGCTGAAATTAGAATGAGTAACCTACGGAAAGCTGGAATACGCCATTGTGCATTTTTATGCCGTTATCAGCTTCGTTAATATCTGTTAGACCGAAGTTGTATCTGGCGCCAAAAAATAATCCGGCAGGTATTCTATAGGAAGCACCCACACCTATTCCTATGTCTGTGCTTTTAATGTCTTCCATGTCTTCATCACCTATAACGGTCACATCTCCCACAGTACTTTCAAATTCTGCAGTAGATTTTGCTAAAAATCCAATTTGTGGACCGGCTTCAATTGCAAAACCTTCTGCAGCATAGAATTTTGCCATAATAGGAACTTGGATGTAATCTAATTTGGCAGTTATTTTCGAATCGTCAGCGCCTGTAAGCGTTCCTCTGTATTCTGCTCCTTGCGATGAGTAAAGAACTTCGGGCTGAATGGAGAAACGCTCGGAAATTGGTACTTCAACCAATCCACCGAGATGGAATGAAGAACGCGAGCTTGCATCTTCAATGTCTCCGGTTAGCGTGGTCATGTTGTAACCTCCTTTAATACCTAATCTTACTTCTTGAGATTGTGCTGTAGCAAATGACATAATAGCTACTGCTGCACATAAAAATACTTTTTTCATAACTTTATTTTTTTGTTTGTAAGGTCAAATTACTGGGGTTTTTTGCAAATGCCCAAGAAAGTCATTTTATTTTAACGTGCATTTCCTTGTTTTTATTAAAAAGTTAAGTATTAGTCATAATTTAATTTAAATTATTAGGAAAATATAAAATCCTATTGTAATTGAAATAATAAAAAAAGCCCTTCATTAACGAAGAGCTTTGCTTAGAGTTATATTTTGATTTACAAGAAAGAGTATCCCAATGCGAGTGAAAACACGCTGTTTTTTCCTTCGGCTCCGTCTCCTTTTGGAATATCGCTGAAGCCTAAATTATATCGAGCATCTATACGGATTCCAAGTGGAAAATCATACCCCAATCCCAAGATGCCGGAAATGTCAGATTTATTTATTTCTGCATTTGTTACTTTGTCATCGATTATAAAACCAAACTGTGGTCCTATTTGTACGTTTAACCCTTGTACAAGATAATATTTAATGAAAACGGGCACATTCATATAGTTTAAATCAAAATCTCCAACATCCAATTTTGCACCTTGTTGCGAATAGAGTAGTTCTGCCTGCAAAGCTATTTTACTGTTGAATTTCACGGCACCAAATAATCCGGCGTGGAATCCTGTTTTATTACTGACGCCGACAACATCCGACAACGTAGAGAAATTAGCACCGGCCTTGACTCCTAAATCGATTCCTTGTGAAAACATAGAGGTTCCCATAAAGAGAAACATTGCTATTGCGATTAATTTTTTCATAATTATATTTTTTAGTTTTTTGTATTTTACTAAACAAATATAAGGACAATATTTACTTGTTGGATTTATTTTAGGATTTTTGTCATATTATGAATTGGAATCAAGCCATTGCCGATTTTAAAATTTACCTTCGTCTAGAGCGGAATCTCTCTGAAAATACCATTCTTAATTATACCATAGATATTAAAAAACTGCACAATTGGTTGGGAGATAATAAGCTCGTTGAAACTCCTATTAAGATTGATAAAGAGGTAGTGCAACAATTTATTTACGAGCATGCCAAAGCCCTGAATCCGCGTTCGCAACAACGTTTAATATCAGGATTAAACGGCTTTTTTAAGTATTTGATTTTTGAAGATTATCGGGAAGACAATCCGATGGAACTTATTGAATCACCACAAGTAGGCAGGTCGTTGCCGGATGTGTTGTCTTTTAAAGAGATTGAACAAATAATCGCTGCAATCGATTTAAGCATGCCTCAAGGCGAACGCAATCGTGCCATTATCGAAACACTTTACGGTTGTGGTTTGCGGGTATCAGAATTGACAACGCTAAAAATCTCGGATTTGCATTTTGATGAAGGATTTATTTCTGTTGTCGGGAAAGGAAACAAACAACGGCTGGTGCCCATTAATCCAATAACCAAAAAATATATCGAACTGTATAAAAACGAAGTGCGGATTCATCAAAAAATTGCTCCAAAAGCATCAGATGTCCTTTTTTTAAACAGGAGAGGGAATTCGCTTACGCGCGCCATGATTTTTACAATCGTCAGACAATTGGCCGAAAAAGCGGGAATCAAGAAAAAAATCAGTCCGCATACATTTCGGCATTCTTTTGCAACACATCTTTTGGAAAACGGTGCCGATCTTCGGGCGATTCAACAAATGTTAGGACATGAAAGCATAACGACTACGGAGATTTACACGCATTTGGACAGAAAATATTTAACAGAAATCCTCAATCGTTATCATCCGTATAGGTAGTAGCAATTGAGGATTTAATAAATTCTTGTTTTTTTTATCTGGCGATATTTACAGCTCTGGTTTCTCGAATCACCGTAATTTTTACTTGTCCCGGATAGGTCATATCCGTTTGAATTTTCTGGGAAATGTCATAAGACAATTGCGAAGCTTGCTCGTCGTTTATCTTATCGCTTTCCACCATAACCCGTAATTCTCTTCCGGCTTGGATGGCGTAGGCTTTGTTGACGCCGTTAAATTCAAAAGCGATGTCTTCCAAATCTTTTAAACGTTGAATGTATGAATCCAATACCTGACGACGTGCTCCGGGTCTGGCACCGCTGATGGCATCACAAACTTGAACGATGGGAGACAAAAGGTTATCCATTTCGATTTCATCGTGATGCGCTCCGATGGCATTGCAAACTTCAGGTTTTTCACCGTATTTTTCTGCCCATTGCATTCCTAAAAGTGCATGAGGGATTTCAGTTTCCATTTCAGGAACTTTTCCGATATCGTGTAAGAGTCCTGCGCGTTTTGCAAGTTTGGCGTTTAAGCCCAACTCGGCAGCCATTACACCACAAAGACGTGCGACTTCGCGAGAGTGATGCAATAAATTTTGACCGTAACTCGAACGGAATTTCATGCGTCCCACAGCTTTGATAAGTTCAGGATGCAGCCCGTGGATTCCAAGATCGATAACCGTTCTTTTTCCCACTTCAATGATTTCTTCTTCAATTTGTTTTGTAGTTCTTTGAACGACTTCTTCAATTCGTGCCGGATGAATTCTTCCGTCGGTTACGAGTTTGTGAAGCGATAATCGTGCAATTTCCCTACGTACGGAATCAAAACAAGAAAGAATAATCGCTTCGGGAGTATCATCGACGATAATTTCAACGCCCGTTGCAGCTTCTAAGGCGCGGATGTTGCGTCCTTCTCTTCCGATAATCCTTCCTTTGACGTCGTCGCTTTCTAAATTAAAGACTGAAACGCAATTTTCCACCGCTTCTTCAGTTCCAATTCGCTGAATGGTATTGATAACAATTTTTTTGGCTTCTTTTTTTGCAGTAAGTTTCGCTTCCTCGATTGAATCTTGCACAAATGTCATGGCTTGCATGCGTGCTTCTTCTTTTAAACCTTCAATAAGTTGTGCTTTGGCATCTTCAGCAGAAAGGCTTGAAATAACTTCCAATTGCTCAATCTGGCTACGGTGCATTCGCTCGACTTCTTGTTGACGTTTTTCTAAAACTAAAATTCGTTCATCGAGTTCTGATTGGCTTTCTTCTAATTTAGCATTTATTTTTTTGTTTTTTGATAACTCTTTAGAGACTTGTGATTCTTTATCTCTAATTCGTTTTTCTACATCTGAAATTTTCTTTTCTCTGCCGTGAATGATTTTTTCATGTTCGGATTTTAGTTCTAAGAATTTTTCTTTTGCTTGTAGAATTTTATCTTTTTTAATAGCTTCAGCCTCAGTTTTCGCTTCTTTTATAATTGAAGCTGCGCGGTCTTCTGCATTTTTAACCACTTGCGAAGCACCGTTGCGCTCAATGAGTTTTGCTATCAGATAACCTGATGCAAGTCCTACAATGGCTATAATAATCCAATATAAATCCATATTATTTGTTGTGTATTAATAAAAAAGCCTACATCAGTACAGGGATTTTGAATAAACTCCTTAAAATAAAGTTTAGGGTTAACAAACTGGTCAAGGATCCGTTCAAAGACGGCTTGCTTTAGCAATTTTAACTCACCCTTTTTAAAGAATTCTTGTTGAGTTTACCAAAAAATAGTACCAATGTAGGCAGTAACCTTATTTATTTATAAGAACGTTTATGACAGATGTTCTTCAATCAATTGATTTAACGCATTGATGCGTTCATGCGTTTCTGTTAAATTTAAAGAACTGTCAATTTTCTTTTGCTCTACTTGAGCGGCAAATTGAAGTGCACACATTGCTAACACATCTTGCTTGTCCCGAACCGCATAATTTTGTTCAAATTTACGAATCATTTCTTCAATAAGCTTGGTCGCATTTCGAAGCCCCTCTTCCTGTGATGGATGAATTGTCAACGGATATACCCGATCTGCAATAGATAACTTTATTTTTAATGATTCAGACATTTATTCCATTTAAATTATGAAGAAAGTTGAACAATGCAATAATCAATTTCCCTTATAAGAGCATTTATCTTCAATTTTGTTTCCCTTTTGTATTGGTCGCTGCCAAGTAATGAATTTGCGTGTTTTAATGTTTCAAACTTCACTTTCCATGCTTCTGCTGTTTTCTCCATTTGAAGTTTCTGGGCTTTTAATGTTGCTACCTCAGTCTCCAAATTCTTTTTTTCTTGGTGTAATTCTTCTCGCTGCGTAAGAAGTTTTCTTACATTATTTTCAAGAGAATCAACCACTTTAAACAGTTCCATATATTAAAACTAACATTCAATACTCTAAATACAAAAGTAGCATTCATCATTAGATTAACAAATTCTTTTGACTAAAAAATCGTATAATTGAATCAAAATAAATCATTATTTAGTTTAGTATTTTGATTCTGCTACTTTTGTAATATGAGAAATCTCGTTTTTCTTTTATTTTTTCTTAACGCAACAGGTTTTTCTCAGACTGAGATTCCAACCGATTATTTTAGCAGTCCCTTGGATATTTCTCTGTTTCCCTCCGGAACTTTCGGAGAGTTGAGAAACAATCATTTTCACAGCGGATTGGATATTCGAACGCAACAACGAGAAGGGTTGCCCGTGTATGCTGCTGCCGACGGATATGTAAGCCGTATTAATGTCCAACATTTCGGATACGGAAAAGCACTATACATATTGCACCCGAACGGATATTCCACAGTTTATGCACATTTACAGAAATATGCCGGTGAAATTGAAAAATATGTAAAAAAACAGCAATACAATAAAGAGTCTTATGAAATACAATTGTATCCGGAAGTTTCGGTTTTGTCCGTTAAAAAAGGAGATTTAATCGGTTATAGCGGAAATACAGGAGGAAGTGGCGGTCCTCATTTGCATTTTGAAATTAGAGATGGTTCACAACGACCGATGAATCCGATGCTTTTCGGATATGAGTTAAAGGATGATATTCCACCCATTATCAATGGTTTGTATGCTTATCCTGTGGGAGATAGTGCACATGTAAACAACAATCAAAATAAATCCAAGATAAGACTTATTAAAGTTAAAGAAGGAACTTATACCACAGAACACATTGAAGCATTTGGAAAAATTGGTTTTGGCGTTTCAGCAATTGATCGATTAAACGGAGGAACTAATCAAAATGGAGTTTATCGCATCATTTCACATCTGAATGCCAGGACAAGTTTTGATGTTCGATTTGATAAATTTTCTTTTGATGAAACACGTTATATCAATCGATATATTGATTATGAGCATTTTAAAATAAACAGAGACAGAATTCAAAAACTTTTCAGAGAATCCTCAAATCCGCTAAGTGTAATTGTCCAAGACAACAATGACGGATTTTTAGAAATTCAAGATACCTTGGATTATTCTTATACGATTAAGGTAATGGATTTTAAAGGTAATGAGACAACGATTATTGTCCCTGTTCACGGAAAAAAAGGAGAAGTTTTAATGCCGAAAAATATAAATCCGGGTACAGATTTGGTACATTCCAATTTTGCAACATCTTTAACCAAAGGAAAATTTCTTGTTTATTTTCCCGTTGATGCACTTTATGAAGATGCATTTTTAGAAATCATCGCTCAAGGGGATACCATTTATTTACACAAAGATGAAATACCTTTGCATAAATCCATTACACTAACTGCTGATATTTCTCAATATTCAGAGGAAGACAGAAGCAAACTTTATATTGGCCAAATCCGGTATCGAGGTGCACCGCGTTATGTTCCAACCCGAAGAGCAGGAGAAAAAATAACTGCAACCATTCGAAATTTTGGAAATTATACGATAGCTCAAGATTTGAATCCGCCCACGGTAAGACCGATTAATTTTTCAGAAGGCAAATGGATGAGTAATGAAAATTATTTGAGAGTGAGAATTGAAGACAACGAAAGTGGAATCAGTGCTTATCGAGCAACAATCAATGGAAAATTCATTCTTATGGAATATGAATATAAAACAAAAACCTTAACCTATGATTTTTCAGATAATATTATTCAGGACACTGAAAATAATTTGAAATTGGTAGTTATTGATAATACCGGAAATAGCACTACATTTGAAACTAAATTTTTTAGAAAACCAAATTAAACTTTCGTTGAAATCACCTGTTTTTATATCACTTTTCTTATTATTGATTGGAGGAAGTTCCTTATTCGGTCAAAAAGCAACGATTCGCGGAATTGTTTTTGACGAAAATAACCAGCCGATTGTCGGGACAAATATCCTTTTTAATGAGACAGGAGTCATTTCCGATTTAAATGGATTTTACATGGCTGAAATTCCTGTAAATCAAGATGTTAAAGTAACTTATTCACATGTTGGTTACAAGCCGGCTTCAATTGTACTCAATCTTTCTCCAAATGAAAATTTTGAATATAATCCTGTCTTAAGCACAACAATCGAACAAATTGAAACCGTCGTAATTTCCGGAAGAGAAAATAGGAGGGTTGAAGGCGTTACGTCACTTTCTCCAGAAGTAGTCCGAAAAATGGTAGGAACCAATCCCGGTGTTGAGAATCTCTTAAAATCTTTGCCCGGTGTTAGCGGAAATAATGAATTAAGCACGCAATATGCAGTAAGAGGCGGAAATTACGATGAAAATCTGGTGTACGTAAATGAAATTGAAGTTTATCGTCCATTTTTAATTCGTAGCGGACAACAAGAAGGACTTAGTTTTGTAAACAGTGATTTGACCAGCAATGTCGAGTTTTCTGCCGGTGGTTTTCAAGCAAAGTACGGTGATAAATTGTCTTCAGTATTGGATATAACTTATCGTAAGCCCGTAGGTTTTAGTGCTTCTTTGGATATGAGTTTATTAGGTGTCAATGGCGCTTTTGAATACGCTTCTAAAAACGGACGGTTAACGTCGATTACCGGTATTCGTTATCGAGACAACAGTTTAATTGTCGAAGCCAAAGAAACAGAAACAAACTATCAACCGAGATATGCTGATGTTCAAAGTTACTGGACATATCAATTTTCAACCCGTTTTGAACTTTCTTTTTTAGGCAATGTTTCAGTTAATGATTATCAATATCAGCCGATTATCCGTCAGACAAATTTTGGAACTATAACAGAACCGCTGGCTTTGCTCGTGTTTTATGAAGGTCAGGAAAAAGACAGATACAACACTTATTTTGGAGCATTAAAATCTACTTGGGCGGTTTCGGATAATTATACAGCAAAACTCATTGCTTCTTTATATCAAACTACTGAACAGGAACATTATGATATTCTTGCAGAATATCGATTGGGAAGTGTAAATACTGATATCGGTGGAACAGATTTAGGGAATGTCGAATTTACACGTGGTGTTGGAGGGCAATTAACCCATGCGAGAAATGATTTGGACGCACTTATATTTAATGTTGAGCATAAAGGAATATGGAAATTATCTGACCATACTATAGAATATGGTGCAAAATATACGATGGAAGATATTCGCGATCGCATTCAAGAATATGAAATGATTGATTCCACAGGATTTACAATTAGACCGCCGGTATTGCCCGGAAACAATCAACCTTATGAACCTTATGAGATGCCAATTATTCCTTATACCGATGTTCGTGCTCGGAATGATGTTCAAATTCACAGATTTTCCGGATTTGCGCAGTGGAGTAAACGGGGAAATATCGGTGCTCATGAATTGTGGCTGAATGCCGGCGTGCGTACTCACAATTGGACTGTAAGTGGTAAAGATATTACAAGTTACACACACACTGTATTTAGTCCGAGAGCTCAAATATCGATCAAACCTGATTGGGAAAAAGATATGGTTTTCAGACTTTCCGGAGGATTTTATCATCAACCAACTTTTTATAGAGAACTCAGAGATTCTACAGGAACTGTTCGGCCTGAAGTCAAAGCACAACAATCTATTCACGTTGTGTTGGGTAACGATTACAGTTTTAAAATGTGGAATCGTAAATTTCGCTTAAATACCGAAGCGTATTATAAATATCTGACCGATGTGAATCCTTATACCTTGGAAAATGTCAGAATCCGATATCGGGCGAATAACAATGCAGTTGCTTATGCTTATGGGTTGGATTTGCGTATTGCAGGAGAATTTGTCCCGGGAACAGAAAGTTGGTTTAGTTTCGGGTATATGAAAACCGAGGAAAATATTGATGACAAAGGATACATTTACCGCCCAACCGATCAACGTTTGAAATTTGCCGTATTATTTCAAGATTACGTAGCAGTCATTCCCGATTTGAAAATGTATTTAAATTTAGTTTACAATACAGGATTGCCGGGAGGTTCCCCTAGTTATGCTGATCCCTATAATTATCAAACGAGATTAAGAGATTATAAAAGAGCAGATATCGGTATGAGTTATGTTTTAATTCATGAAGAAAAACTTAAAGAGACAGGGTGGTTGAAGCCCTTTAAGGAATTAAGCATAGGTGCGGAGATTTTTAATATGTTTGATGTCCAAAATTCAATTACCAATACGTTTGTCCGAGATGTTTATACCAAAGCTCAATATTCAGTTCCGAATTATTTATCTCCCAGAATTTACAATGTCAGACTGACAATGCGATTCTGATTTGTAGAAATATCAATAAATAAAAAAGAGTATTGTTTTTTACACAACACTCTTCTTAGTTGAACATCATTTCCCCACTTAAATGCTCTATAACAAAAGTAGTTTTTAAGCATTAAATATAAAATACCCAATAAACGGTATTTTTTGAAAAATATTTGATAATTATATAAAAGACGTCAAAAATCGTATTTGCGTTCCAATGCATAACGCAGCAATTCACTTTTTCCGGATAAGCCCAATTTGTGAATCATATTTTTACGATGCTTTTCAACTGTTGAAACTGCAGAAAATCTTATTTGGGCAATCTCACTGCTGGATTTTCCTTCTGCGATATATTTTAAAATTTCCCGTTCACTTTTTGACAAAATTGATTTGTGATTGGTTGTGTTGTAATTTCCGTCAATCGCACTGGAGTTTATGGCATCATCAAAAAAATTTTCTCCGGATGCTACAGTTTTTATAGCGTTGAGAACCTCTTCTAAAGGAGAATCTTTTAATAAATAACCCGAAGCTCCTGCAGCAATCATTTGCGATACAGCTTCATCCTGATTAAACATGGTAAAAGCAATCACTTTGATTTCCGGAAAATCCTTTTTAATAATGGTTGTAGCGGCAATTCCATCAATTTTGGGCATTTTAATATCCGTCAAAACAATCTGAGGTTTCTTTTTTCTAACGATTTCAAGCAACGCTTGTCCGTCATTAGCTGTTCCTACAATGGTAAATTGGTTTTCATATTGCAGCAAAAGACTGATTCCGTCCACTAAACTCTGATGATCCTCGGCAATAGCAATTGTAATCATAACGGTATGTCTATTAAAATTGTAGTTCCTTTATTAAGGGTAGAATCTATTTCCATAGTTCCTTCAATTAGTTCGATGCGTCGTTCAATATGCGCAAGTCCCATTCCCTCGGTCGCTTTTAATGGATTGTAAACAAAACCTTTTCCGTTGTCTTCAACAATAATGCTCAACGAGTCTTTTAATTGCGTAATTGAAATATTCGCATGGGAAGCTCCGGAATGTTTTATAATGTTGGTGACCAATTCCTGAATCACTCGAAAAATCGTTATTTCAAGAGAATTTTCCAAGCGGTCATTCAATCCGAAATAGTTGAGATCTATTGTTAAGTTATTAGTGCTTGAGGTATTCCGAACCAATTTTTTGATGGCCGGCAAAAGTCCGTTTTTTGCAATGACGCCACTATTTTTAAGATGTGCCATGGTTCTGATTTCAGAATAGGCATCTTCCAATAATGCACTTGTTTTTTCATAAAGTTCAGGGATATTGTCGATGGCATCTTTATTTTTCTTGAGATGTTCAAACTGTAGTCGTGCTGCTGCCAAAGTAGCTCCAACAGAATCATGAAGTTCGCCCGATAACCTTTCGCGTTCTTTTTCTTGACCGGCAATCATGGCATCAATCGTTGCAAGTTCTTGTTCTTTTAATATTTTTTCGGTTTTTCTAATTTCAATTTCACGCTGTTGTTCGGCAATTCGTTGTTTTTTTCGGGTGTTTTTTACAAGCAAAAACCCGATGATTGAAACTCCCAACAAACCGCCGCCCAATCCAAAAGCTATGTTTCTGTTTTGTGTCTGTTTGACTTCCAGTTCCAGCTTGTCTGCACGTAATTTCTCATTGTCATATTGCTCCTTTATTTCAGCCATATTTACATTTTGAGCAACTTCGTTGATGCTGTCGTTAATCTGCAATAATTTTTGGGAATAAATGTAGGCCGAGTCAAACTGACCGTTTTTATGATAAACATCTGCGATGTTGTTATAAAAAATACGCTTGGTTTTCAAGTTGAACTTCCGAAGTGGAATGGAATCTGCTTTTTTATAATATTTGATAGCAGTTCTAAAATTTCCTTTCTTTTTATAAGCCTCCGCTTGATTGTTATAGTTGTATGAAAGATATTCCTGGCTGTTGTTTTTTATATAATAAGGAGCGGTGTATTTAAAGAAGTACAACGCACTGTCATATTTTTGTAAAGTGGTATTATAGACCACGCCTTTGTTAAACATAAGGTTTGTAGCAAGAGAAGTATCTTTCAATTTTGTAGCAATATTTATAGCTTTATTAAAATTGTCAACTGCTTTGTCTGCGTTGTCCGTTTTTAGGTAAACAACAGCGAGTTTGGAATAGGCAATAGCTTCGTCTATCGGTTTTCCGCATTGAATGGAAGTATAAATAAACTCATCTAAAAAAGGCTGTACAGGAATTAAACTGTGGGGTTGGTGACTCAGCACCTCAATAATCATTAATACAGCTTTCGATTGGTTGCAAGAGTCATTTAATTCTATAAATCTTTTGCGCGCTTCTATAAAATCTGCAAATGCCGAATCGTGTAAACTCTTTGAAAAATTCAAAGTTCCTTTTAACAGATAGAAATGTGCTTCTTCATTTAAATTTAATTCTGCCAGATCTATTGACTCCAAAATATATTGAGCACTGTCAATTTTGTATTCTTGAAGGTGTTTTTCCGTTTGGGAAAGTTTTGATTGTTGAGGAAATACTTTGTTGCTATACAATCCGAAAACCAGAAATACCAGAAAAAAAATTAAGGTTTTGGTCTGAATATATCTATCCCGATTAATATGGAGCCGTCTTTGTCGTCTTGAACCCATGCTTCCTCCCTTTTAGATCTGTTTTGATTAATAATTACGTAATCGCTACATTCTTCAATTTCTGAATACGTTTCATAATAACATAAAATAAGTTCCATATTGCGCTTTATGTCATATCCCTCCTCAATTTCACACGTTGCTGTAGTTCTTACCTCTGCTTCAGAATCTTTTACAATGTGCAGTTCCATTCGATTATATTCAGGACACCAGTTGGCTCTGTATATAACCAAATTTTGCGTGCTTGTACTCAGATTGTCAAGCATAAATTCAATTCTTTCAACTATTGAATTACTTTTTGAGTTCCAAGCAAACTTGCCGCGGATAAGATGACTGAATTGTGATTTGGATGCATCAAATAGGATTTGATAGTTATTACTTCCCGTAAGTATAAAATGTTCTTCTAAATTAAGATGTTTTTCCATAAGATATAGAATATTGGATGATTAAATAAATTATCAATATTACAAAGAGTGGTTTAAATAAAAAATACCCAATGAAGGGTAAATTTTCTATATAGGTAAAAAACGACTGAATGAACTCAGTATTTATAATAATAAAAAAGCCGGCTTAA
>CAZWVT010000042.1:0-17940 GCA_964636665.1 uncultured Flavobacteriaceae bacterium | reverse complement strand
GCAAAATAAATACCTCAGCCTTATCCAAAAATGGAAGGATATCCAATTGTTTTCCGGTAAATGTAATCTTGTCGTCCATTGTTAGTTCAGAAACCAACTGTTTTAGTTCGTCTCCATAATCATTGGTGTCATCACCAACTACTAACAAATGCCACTTAGGATGTTTGGCTAAAATTTTATGAAACGCATGAATCAAAATCTCCACGCCTTTGACCGGCACCAGATTGGCAACACATATCAAAAATCGTTTGTCATCTGGAAAATCCAATATTTGCATTGGTACTTCTTGATTTTTGGTATTTTTAAAACTTGAAACATTCACGCCTCGGGGAATCAATACGGTTTTTTTGCTTTTCGGATAGAATTGCTTTATCATATCGGTATTCTGAACAGCGATTTTCCGAGCTAAAAACGATCGGAGGTTCCATGCATTTTTTGAACTTCCGCCCCAATTCATATTTTTCTTGGTAAATACCCAAGGTATTCCCGCCATTTTTGAAGCTAAAGCTTCTGTATAATCCGGAGCGTAATGATAACTGTGAATAACATCCGGTGCTATTTCTTTAAACTTTCCGGATATTTTCCAACATTGCTTAAACAATTTACTTATTGGTCGCGGAGCAGCTATATAATTATATACGTGTACAGGCAGACCTGAACTTTCAACCACCTTAAAAAACGCTCCTCGATTGTGAAGACACATAATATGGGCTTCAAATATTTCAGCATCCAATCCTTTGGCAATATTTAAAAGAGCTTTTCCGCTACCGGCAGTATCAAAATTTGGAATTGTAAATAGAACTCTTATTTTTTTCATCTAAAACGTGTTAAGGCATAAAGCGTGAAGATAGGCCATTTTAAGTCTTCTTTGCTATCAAAATGGCTTTGAAGCATTTGTTCAACTCCTTTTTTATCTATACCAAAATCGGTTAAATCAGCATCCAATAAATGTTCTCGAACCACTTTTTTAAGGTCTTTACGAAGCCAACCTGTAAGGGGAATCGAGAATCCTTTTTTCACTTTTTCTTCTGAAACCGATGGAACTTGTTTGGACAATAAGTCTTTTAATAGTTGTTTTTGTCGACCGCCTCCATAACTTAAAAGCGGATCTATCTTTAAAGCCGCTTCAATCATATTCTTATCAAGAAATGGAACTCTTACCTCCAAACTATTTTGCATACTCGCAAGATCGACCTTTCGCAAGGTTTTTTGCATCATTCCATAAAATTCAGCCTTGCGCATATTGTACAATAATTGACGGATGTCTTTTGTATCGTCATACGAATAAACGGTATATTCTTCCGGCAAAGAAGTTTGATTAAGATTTGGAGCCACCTTTTCCAACCATTTTCTTTTAAAACGGGAATGGAGGCTCTGTTGCGACTTACTTTGACCGGGAGACAACAATACACTGTTCACTCGTTTATTTCCCGTGGTATATTTATCAAAACCATAAATGGCTTTTTTTAATAGGTTCGGGTAATGTTGAAAGGTTATGTTTTTTCCTATACTCCAAAAACGTTCATAACCGAAAAACAATTCATCACCTCCATCTCCACTTAGAGCAACCGTAACTTTTTTCTTTGCGAGTTTGCATACTAAATAAGTAGGTAAAATACTGAAATCGGCTAAAGGTTCATGCAATGCCGTCATAGCTTCGTCCCAATAACCCACAACCTCTGATGCCGACAAATGCCATATTTCTTGTTGCACTTTCATCGCTTCGGCAAATTGTCTAGCTCTTTCAGATTCGTCATGAGTCTTACTGTCGGAACCGATGGTAAATACTCGAGGCTTGTCGTGATGATCTTTCATAAAAGATACCACCAAACTGGAATCGACACCACCTGATAAGAAAGCTCCCAAAGGTACATCGCAAAGCAATTGTGATTGAACAGATTTTGAAAGTGCAGTTTCCACGTAACGTTCCGCTTCATTTCTATCTGTAATGGAAAAATCTACGGATGTTGGCAGCTCCCAATATTTAATTCTTTTCAGGGTGCTATCTTTTTTTAATACTACAATTTCCCCCGGAGATACTTGAAAGGTATCTTTATACAAGCCAAAAGGTGCAGGCATATAATGCTGTTCCAGATACAGTTTAAGTACTTGGGAATCTATGGACTTTGAAGCATAAGCAGTGTGTGATACAATTTGATCGTATTGACTGGCAGCTACCAAAGTCGAGCCATCCCAACCAAAAAACAAAGGTTTTATTCCGGCAAAATCACGTATGAGATACAATTCTTTTTCCAATGTATCATAAATCACAATTGAGAACATGCCATTAAGTTCATTGACTGTTTTTATTACGCCCCATTCGACCAAACAAGCAGTAATGGTTTCGGTATCACTTGATCCATTGAAATTGGAAAAATCCAGACGTTTCCGCAATTCAAGATGATTGTATATTTCTCCGTTGAAAACGATGACATACCGACCGTTATGACTTTTCATTGGCTGCTCTCCCGCTTCTGATAGTTCCAAAATGGCGAGTCGATTGAAGCCCATTTGTAGATTCAAATCATTGGAAAAATAACCCTGAAAATCAGGTCCTCGGGTTTTGGAGTCATTCAACAGGTTTATAAAATCGGACTTGGGTATTCCTTTTTTGTTTTCAGGTGAATATTCTATTAGGAATCCACACATTGGTTAATTGGTTAGTTGTTAATTATCGTTTTTAGAACTTGACAAATTTACATTTTTTTTAATATGGATGATTTTTTTTGATGCAAAATGAAAATAATAAAGATTTTGAAAGTTTTTATAAAATTACACATCATACTCATAAGCACACCCTTAAACAGAAACGCAAATACATGCCTTAAAAGCATTTATGAAAGCGCTTAAAATTAAGTTTGAAATTGCCAAAGAAGAAACCTACAGTCCCGAATTTGTTTCCAAATCGAAGAAAGTCGCAAACAATACCAAAAAGGCGAGTATGCTGTAGAAAAAAAGAACATAAAAGATTTTTTGGGGCTGGAATAACCGAGCCAAATAATCTAAATTAAAAAAACAAAAAAAAGCTGCCTAAAATCACATTCAGACAGCCTCTTTATATTGTATCAACCTAAAACCGGATTAGTTGCCGCTTTGTTCCATGGCGTCAACTTTGGCTTTCATCTCTTGGAATTTAGCATCTTCTCCAAGTTGGCTGTAAATATTCATCAACGTACGTAATATCTGTATGTTCTGTGGATTTAAGTCATAAGCTTTTTCCAAATATGGAAGGGCTTCTTTATACAGATTTTCTCTTTTTACTTTCAATTCCTCATAGCGCTGATTTTCTGCACGGGAAGTTCCCAAACTGTTCATTTCTTCCACAATTTCCCCTTCATCTGACAGTTTCAGCACCGCAAGATTGATTAACGCAGATTGATAATTGGGATTGAGTTCCAACGCTTTTTTGTAGTATTTCTCTGCTTGTTCATTTTCTCCCAATTCGGCAGTTCCTACAGCTAAATTAAAATACAGCTCCGGATTCTCAGGATCGGATTCAATAATTTTGCCCATCAATTCACTGTAGCGTTTCATATCGCCCATATTGTAACTCATATCGGCTTCGGCGCGCATCAAATAAATATCATCCGGATTTTCTGCTCTTGCTGTTTTCATCAATTCTATGGCTTTTTGATTTTCACCCTGTTGAATGTGAATCAGCGTCATATTGCGTAAAATTTCTCCTCTTCTCGATTCGGTCATGAGCTCTTCCGGCTTAATATATTCTCCTGTACGAACGGCAATGTTTCTTAAATTCTCATTGTCGAAAGGATGAACTTCTCCGGTTTCTTTATGTGTTGCCACATATTCTATTGTCTCTCCGGTATATCCCAAATCCAATACAGTTTGATAATATTCCAATGCCTTAGCATAGTTTTGGGAATTGACATAATTGGAAGCCGCAAAGTACAAATCAGATGGGTCGTTGCTAATGCTGTAACTGGTAGTTAATTTCTCAGCAGCTTCGTTATAACGCTCTGCATTTTGGTCGCTCACTGCGGAATTAATTAAAATGGTGCGAAGACTAAACAAAGCATCCTCGTGCGCATTTCTGATATTGGGATTTAGCTCAAGCGCTTTTTCAAAAGCAGCAGCAGCCTCTTTGGCTTTAGCATAATTTGTACTTGCCAATCCCGTTAAAGCTTCTCCACGAAGTGCGTAAAACTTGGCTTGCATCGCATTGTCCGCAGAAGCAATGCTCCCTTCGGCATCTTCAAGGTTTGAAAGTACTTCGTTGTATTTTTGAGAGTTTAATGCACGCTCCGCTCTTCTTATTTCTCGTTGCTGTGCAAAAGTAACTCCGGTAATCAGAGCCATTCCTACTATTAACAATCGTTTTTTCATAAAGATTAAATTATTCATTACTTAAATTTTCATCTTGATTTATGATATCGTCATTATCGATATCCGGGTTTTCAATTTCTAATTCTTCTTCTTCCTCTTTGACTACTTTGGCAACAGCCGCAATAGCATCGTCGTCGCGAACTTTAATCAGGCGAACGCCTTGCGTGGCGCGACCCATTACTCGTAAATCGGACACTTTCATTCGGATGGCGATTCCTGATTTGTTGATAATCATTAAATCATCGGTATCATTCACACTTTTGATAGCCACCAAATCTCCGGTCTTTTCAGTAATGTTGATGGTTTTTACACCTTTTCCTCCGCGGTTGGTAATCCGGTAATCTTCAATCGAAGAACGTTTTCCGTAACCGTTTTCGGAAACGACCAAAATATCGGACGACAAATCATCTACAGCAATCATACCAATTACTTCATCTTGGTCATCATTTAACCTAATTCCACGAACTCCGGAAGCATTTCTGCCCATCGGGCGGGTTTTTTCTTCTTCAAAACGAATCGCTTTTCCGGATTTGACGGCAAGCATCACCTGACTGTCGCCTGTGGTAAGTTTTGCTTCAAGCAACTCATCGTCTTCCCGAATGATAATGGCATTGATTCCATTGGCTCTCGGACGTGAATATTGTTCAAGTGCAGTCTTTTTGACCTGTCCTTTTTTAGTCGCCATAATCACATAATGGCTGTTGATATAATCCTCGTCTTTTAAATCTTGCGTACAGATAAATGCCTGAACTTTATCATCCGGTTCGATATTGATAAGGTTCTGAATTGCTCTTCCTCTAGAGGTTCTCGAGCCTTCGGGAATTTCAAAAACACGCATCCAAAAACATTTTCCTTTTTGGGTAAAGAACAACATGTATTGGTGGTTTGTTCCTACAAAAAGATGCTGTAGAAAATCCTCATTACGGGTGGAAGATGCTTTTTGTCCCACGCCGCCTCTGTTTTGAGTTTTATACTCGGTAACCGGCGTTCTTTTGATATAACCGGCATGAGAAATGGTAATAACCACCTGCTCATCGGCAATTAAATCGGTAATGCTGACATCGCCTCCCGCATATTCGATTATCGAACGTCTTTCGTCGCCGTATTTTTCTTTTACTTCAAGAAGTTCTTCTTTAATAATTTCCATTCGGCGGTCTTTATGTGCCAAAATGTCTTTATAATCTTCAATCGTCTTTAATAGCTCTTCGTATTCCGAACGCAGTTTGTCTTGTTCAAGACCTGTCAATTGGCGTAAACGCATTTCTACGATAGCCTTTGCCTGAATTTCGCTTAATTTAAACGCTTCGATTAATTTCTGACGGGCTTCATCGGCATTTGAAGATGCCCGAATCAATCGGATTACCTCATCAATGTTATCTGAAGCAATAATCAATCCTTCCAGAATGTGCGCGCGTTCTTCAGCCTTACGCAACAAATATTCGGTACGCCGGACCACAACTTCATGACGGTGTTCTATAAAATAATGTATGAGTTCTTTCAGATTCAACAATTGCGGTCTTCCATTGACCAATGCAATGTTGTTTACGCTAAAACTGGATTGGAGCGCAGTGTATTTATAAAGTGTATTCAATACAATATTCGGAATCGCATCTCTTTTTAGAATGTAAACGATACGCATTCCCTTTCGGTCACTTTCATCGCGAATATTCACGATGCCTTCAATTTTTTTCTCATTGACCAAATCGGCAGTTCTTTTAATCATCTCTGCCTTATTGACCTGATATGGAATCTCTGTTACCACGATGCAATCTCTTCCATCAATCTCTTCGAAAGATGCTTTTGCACGAAGCACAACCCTTCCGCGACCGGTATGAAAAGCTTCTTTTACACCTTCGTAACCGTAAATTATTCCTCCCGTAGGAAAGTCGGGTGCTTTGATGTATTGCATCAACCCGTTGATATCGATGTCGTTGTTTTCTATAAACGCGATAATGCCCTCCACAACTTCCGTAAGGTTGTGAGGAGGCATATTGGTTGCCATACCCACGGCAATTCCACTGGCACCATTTACCAATAAATTTGGAATACGTGTAGGAAGTACGGTGGGCTCATGAAGCGTATCATCAAAATTTAATTGATGATCTACAGTTTCTTTGTCGATATCGGAAAGCATTTCCTCCGATATTTTCTGCATCCGAGCTTCGGTATAACGCATTGCGGCGGGCGCATCACCATCAACGGAACCGTAATTTCCCTGTCCGTCCACAAGCATATAGCGCAGACTCCATTCCTGTGCCATTCGCACCATCGTATCGTAAACCGAACTATCTCCGTGCGGATGATATTTACCTAAAACTTCTCCGACAATTCTCGCTGATTTTTTATAAGCGCCTGTTGCACGTACTCCCAATTCGTGCATGCCGAACAAAACCCTTCTGTGAACAGGCTTTAATCCGTCCCGAACATCAGGCAAAGCGCGTGACACAATGACCGACATCGAATAATCGATGTAAGCGGATTTCATTTCATCTTCAATATTGATAGGAATTAATTTTTCTCCTTCAGCCATAAATTAGTGATTTTTTATCATATTTGAACCAACGCGCTAAGATACGCATTTTTATAGGTTCAGACCTGCAAAACAAAGGCTTAATTTTTGGATTTATCAACAGTTTTTAATTCATTTTGATAAAACTCAATAATAACTATTTTTCCGCCAAAGATATTTTATTTTTGATAAACGGTTTTTAGTCAAATAAAATATAGGTATGGTTTTTGACTAAATTTATGTAATTTAGTATTTTAATGAAAAAGAAAAAAAGAAAGGAATAAATTATGGATGATAATTTTTCTCCAAGAGTAAAAAATGTAATTGCATACAGCAAGGAAGAGGCATTACGGTTGGGTCACGATTTTATCGGAACCGAACATCTGATGTTGGGGTTACTACGAGACGGAAACGGAAAAGCGATAACTATTTTAAATACACTATCGATAGATTTAAATCATTTGAGACGTAAAGTCGAAATATTGAGTCCTTCCACTTCTCAGGCTTCAATTGCAGGAAACGACAAAAAGAATTTACACTTGACACGTCAGGCGGAACGCGCATTGAAGACTACATTTCTGGAAGCCAAATTATTTCAGAGTTCTTCGATTAACACCGCCCATTTGTTATTGTGTATTTTGCGAAACGAAAACGATCCGACGACTAAGCTACTCAATAAGATGAAAATTGATTACGACGGGGTGAAGGAAGAATTCAAACTGATGATAACCAACGAGGACAATTTTCTTGAAGCGCCTACGTCAGACTTTCCGCGCGAAGAAGAATCATCGGGCGAAACCGGCAGAGAAGGTGCTTTTTCAGGTGCTGCTCCCAAAGGAAACAAAAAATCAAAAACCCCGGTACTGGATAATTTCGGAAGAGATTTGACAGCTATGGCGGAAGAAGGAAAACTCGATCCTGTGGTTGGCAGAGAAAACGAAATTCAGCGTGTATCACAGATTCTCAGTCGTAGAAAGAAAAACAATCCCTTGCTTATTGGAGAACCGGGCGTTGGAAAATCAGCGATTGCCGAAGGACTTGCCCTGCGAATAATTCAACGGAAAGTTTCGCGAATTCTTTACGACAAGCGCGTAGTAACTTTGGATTTAGCAAGTTTGGTAGCCGGAACTAAATACCGCGGACAGTTTGAGGAGCGTATGAAAGCAGTAATGAATGAACTCGAAAAGAACGACGACATCATTTTGTTTATCGATGAGATTCACACCATAGTCGGTGCCGGCGGCGCAACAGGTTCTTTGGATGCGTCAAATATGTTTAAACCGGCTTTGGCGCGCGGAGAAATTCAATGTATCGGAGCTACGACTCTGGACGAATACCGTCAATATATCGAAAAAGATGGCGCGTTGGAACGACGTTTCCAAAAAGTCTTGATTGAACCTACAAACGAACAAGAAACTGTTGAAATTCTAAACAATATAAAGGACAAATACGAATCTCACCACAATGTGATTTATACAGATGAAGCCATTCGTGCGTGTGTCACGTTGACCAATCGTTATATGACCGAAAGATTCTTGCCGGACAAGGCAATAGATGCTTTGGATGAGGCTGGTTCAAGAGTTCATATTACAAACATCAACGTGCCTGAGAAAATCTTGCAAATAGAAGCGCAGTTGGAAGAAGTTAGAGAAAAGAAAAATTCGGTTGTCAAAAAACAGAAGTATGAAGAAGCTGCAAAACTTCGTGATGACGAAAAGAAATTAGAAAAAGAACTCGCAGACGAACAAGCGACATGGGAAACAGAAAGGAAGCTTCATAAAGTTACTGTAACTGAAGACGATGTAGCCGAAGTTATTTCGATGATGACGGGAGTTCCGGTAAATCGAATTGCACAGGCTGAAAGTTCCAAACTTGCAGCATTGCCCGAGCAAATCAAAGATAAGGTAATCGGTCAGGACAAAGCGGTTAACAAAGTGGTAAAAGCCATTCAACGAAATCGCGCAGGCTTAAAAGACCCGAATAAACCTATTGGCTCTTTTATCTTCTTGGGACAAACCGGAGTGGGTAAAACGCAACTTGCAAAAGTACTGGCCAAACAATTGTTTGATTCTGAAAGTGCATTGGTGCGGATAGACATGAGCGAGTATATGGAAAAATTTGCCATCTCCAGACTTGTGGGAGCACCTCCGGGATATGTGGGTTATGAAGAAGGCGGTCAATTGACTGAGAAAATCAGAAGAAAACCGTATGCCGTTGTTTTGTTAGACGAAATTGAAAAAGCGCATCCGGATGTGTTTAATATGTTGTTGCAAGTATTGGACGATGGATATTTGACGGACAGCTTGGGAAGAAAAATCGATTTTAGAAATACCATTATCATTATGACTTCCAATATCGGCGCACGTCAACTTCAGGATTTCGGTCAGGGAATTGGCTTCCAAACCAGCGCAAGACAAAGTCAGGAAGAAAGTCACAGAAAAAGTGTTATCGAAAATGCCTTGAAAAAAACCTTCGCACCTGAATTTCTAAACCGTATTGACGACGTCATCGTCTTTAATGCATTGAATAAAGAACACATCAATAAAATTATTGATATCGAACTCGACAAACTCTACAAGCGCATTTCCGACATCGGGTACACCCTTAAACTGTCTGAAAAAGCGAAAGATTTTATCGCCGACAAAGGTTTTGACCAACAATATGGAGCACGTCCCTTAAACAGAGCCATTCAAAAATATATTGAAGATTCCTTAGCAGAAGAAATCATCAACGGAAAGCTGGAAGAAGGCGACACCATTTTGATGGAGTATAACGATGAGAAAAAAGAATTGGAAATTGTTGTCGAAAAACAATCAAAAGCGACAAAATCGTAATTTCCAAACAATTCATTTAAATAAAAAATCCTCGAGAATATCTTGAGGATTTTTTATTTTATCTAATTAATGCTGTCTTATTCAAACAAAATATCTGCATCGACATTCATCGTTCGCAAATAATTTAAACTCGCAAGAATATCTTCAGCCAATACTCTATCTTCTTCAATATAGGTAACGACGGAGCGATATGTTTTTAGGAAACTTTCTACAAATGGCGATGATTTTAGAGGTTCTCTATAATACAGTGCCTGTGACGCATTCATCAATTCAATGGCCAAAACAGTCTCTACATTTTCTACTACTTTATAACATTTGGTAGCACTGTTGGCGCCCATACTTACGTGATCTTCCTGTCCGTTCGATGAAACTATGGAATCCACGGAAGCGGGCGTTGCATATTGTTTGTTTTGACTTACCAAACTTGCAGCTGTGTATTGTGGAATCATCAAACCGCTGTTCAACCCCGGATTGTTCACCAAAAACTCGGGCAATCCGCGCGTTCCCGATATCAATTGATAGACTCTTCTTTCTGAGATGTTTCCCAATTCTGCAATTGCAATCGACAGAAAATCCAATGCCAGCGCTAAGGGTTGTCCGTGGAAATTTCCTCCTGAAATAATTTTATCTTCATTCATAAAAATATTCGGATTGTCTGTCACTGAATTCATCTCAGTTTTCAATGTCTTTCTGACAAACTCCAAGGTATCTTTAGTTGCGCCGTGGACTTGCGGAATGCATCGAAAAGAATACGGATCCTGAACGGCTTTTCCTCCTTGATTTCCAATTTCGCTGTCTTTTAGAATTTCCAAAATACGTTTGGCAGTTTTCACTTGTCCCCGATGAGGTCGGACAATATGTACCAGGGGATCAAAAGCATTCATATTGCCGTTGAAAGCATCTAAGGAAACTGCGCTGATCAAATCTGCAAAATAAGAAATTTTATAGGCGCGAATTAAACAATGTATGCCATAAGCCGTCATAAACTGGGTCCCGTTTAAAAGCGCCAGTCCTTCTTTTGCAGCAAGTTTAATGGGTTTCCAACCAAAAGATTTTAATACCGCTGCCGCAGATTGTCGTTTTCCCTGATAAAACACTTCTCCTTTTCCGATGAGTGGCAATGACAAATGTGCCAAAGGTGCCAAATCTCCCGAAGCGCCGAGGCTTCCCTGAGAATAAACCACAGGCAAAATATCGTTATTGAAGAAATCCATCAATCGTTCCACAGTTTCCAATTGCACACCGCTGTTGCCGTAACTCAACGATTGAATTTTTAAAAGCAACATCAGCCGGATAATGTTTTTGGGAACCACAGTGCCAACGCCACACGCATGAGACATTACAAGATTTTCTTGAAGCCGGGCTAATTTATCGCTAGCTATTTTCTGATTGTACAAAGACCCAAATCCTGTATTAATCCCGTAAATACTATTCTTTTCTGTCTTTATTTTTTCTTGAAGATATTCATAAGATTTGGTGATATTGGCACGAGCTTCTTCCGATAGCTCCAACTTTTTCTTCTCTTCCAAAATCGTCTGAATGATATTTAAATCTAAAATTTCAGAACTTATATAGTGTTTCATCATCACAAAATTTTGAACAAAAATAAGATTAAATATCATCACTGTCCGATACAAATAAATAAAAACAAGTTTTAGCGGGGAGGCGTTTCTATAATTGAAAGTTGAAAGTTGAAAGTTGAAAGTTGAAAATTGAGAATTGAAAATTGAGAATTGAGAATTGAAAATTGAGAGTTGAAAGTTGAGAGTTGAAAGTTGAAAGTTTTTTGGGCGTGAAGCGAAATGCGTGAAGCGTGAAGCGGTTTTTTAGTTGAAAGTTGAAAATTTTGAATTTCCCTAAATAGCATTTACCTGTTTATTTTCAACACCTTAAATGTCAGTTCGAGTGTTTTTCAAATGCAGCGTAGCAAATTTGAAAAACGTATCGAGAACAGATTATGTAAACTAAACTTACATTAACCATTAATCATTAACCATTAATCATCAACCATTAATTTATCATTAAGTATAATTGTCGATTACTCTTCTTATTTTTGTCGGAGCAGAATAACATTTTTTTAAAAAACAACTTTAAACTTTATGAAACGACTTGTACTCTTGTTAATTCCCGTTTTTTTCTTCTCATGTGTCGATGAACAATCGACCGAGACGATTTTTGAAGGGACTATTATCCAACCGTTTTCTGATACTGTAATGCTTCAGGGAGCAAATTATGAAAGAGAAATTGCCATTATCGACAATAAATTTTCCGACACCCTGGAACTTCCGGATAATGGTTTTTACGATATGTATTTCGGCCCGGGAATGCTGACTATTTACATGGAAAAAGGGAAGAACCTCAATATTTCTTTCGACGCTACACAAATAGAAAGCACCATTGATTTTACCGGCGATTTGGGACAAATCAACAGTTTTTTATTCCAGAAAAACAGTATGTTTCAAAACAACATCGACTACGCTGCTTTATACGGCGCCAATACTGAAGAGTTTATGGCGCATTTAGATGCCGATAAAAAATCGTTAGACAGCTTGTACAACACCGTTTCACTTTCTGATGGGCAATTGCAGATATTAAAAAAGGAAGATGACTACCATCGGGCGATTCTTATTGAACAATATCAGGAAGCCCATCGGTTTTTTACGGAAAATCCGGAATATAAAGTGGACAACAGTTTTTACAACACGTTGAGCGATATAAACTTTAAAGACACTACTGAATTTCGTAAAAACAAAAAGTACAGAGACTTGATGATGGTGCATTGGACACGTGTTGCCGATCAAAAAGCTGGTGAAAACTCCGGAGATAACGAACTGATTTACATTCAAACTTTAAATCAGGAACTTCCCGATGGTTATGCAAAAGACCAATTGATGTACGAACATGTAAGATATGCCTTGAAAGCAGATGAAAACTTGGATCAGATTGCCTCAATTTTCAACAATGCAGTACAAAATCGTGAATATCTAGAAGAAATTAATGAACGTCATGAACTGTTGAAAGAAACACTTCCCGGCAAACCTTCTCCATCTTTTTCTTATGAAAATCACAAAGGCGGCACTACTGCTTTGGAAGACCTTCGCGGAAAATATGTTTACATCGATGTGTGGGCAACTTGGTGCGGACCGTGCTTGCGAGAAATTCCGCATTTGCAGCAAGTCGAAACCGACTATGCCGGAAAAGACATTCACATTGTGAGCATCTCCATAGATGAACCCAGAAATTATGAAAAATGGAAAAATATGGTAACAGACAGAAATCTGGGCGGAATTCAACTTATGGCTGATGAAAACTGGAATTCTGAATTTGTCAGAAAATACGGAATTATGGGCATTCCCCGATTTATTATATTAGACAGAGAAGGCAATATCGTTTCTGCCGATACTTACCGACCTTCCGATCCGAAACTTCGCGAACTTTTGGATTCGCTTCTGGATAATAACGAAGTATAGATACAAAAAAGGTTTTGCCGAAATTGCAAAACCTTTTTTTATTGCAGTTAAAAACTATTAGCGGACTTCTTCACCGGATTTGTCCAACTGCACTACTCTGTCAAAGCCCATGGTTTTAAATTGCTCGAATTGTGTTTCCGCATCTCCTACGATTAAATAAATCATCTTTGACGAATCCAAGTATTTATCAATGAGCACTCTGTGTTGTTCCAAAGTCATCTTATCTACAATTTCTTCTTCTTTCTCGATATAATCCACAGGAAGGTTGTAGAAATTAATTTGTTGAAGCATTCCGAGAAGTGAATTTTGAGTTTCAAAACGTCTGGCGTTTGATTTAATCAGCGCATTCTTAGTAAAAGTCAAATCATCTTCGGAGATTTTATTTTTGTAATTCGTAATCTCATCTCTGAAAATCGATACAGATTCTCCTGTAGTATTGGTTCGCACACTTGAAGATGCAACAAATTGCCCATAATGTTTACTGCCGTTGAAAGCGGTTCGCGCGCCATACGTATAACCTTTTTCTTCTCGTAGAATCAAGTTGACGTTTCCGGAAAAAGATCCACCCAATTTATAATTCATCACATAAGCCGGATAATAATCGGCATCGGTTCTAACCAATGAAGCATTTCCGATATTGATTACAGATTGTTTGGCATTGGGAATATCCACAAAATACAAAACTGATTCATTTTGTTCTTTCGGGGCACGATATTCCGGCAAATGCACTTCCAACGGTCTCCACTTTTCTTGCAATGTACTCAACTCGTTCATCACTTTGGACTTATCGATTTGACCGACTACCTGAAATGTGCTTATCGTAGGCGAAACATTCTTATTGTAAAAACTTATTAAATCTTCCAATTCAATTTTGGAAACCGATTCAATCGTTCCTGAATTTCTGTGTCCGCGTATATCTTTATCGCCGTAAATAAGTTTATGAAATACACTGTTGCCAATAAAACCGGGGTCTGCTTCCGAACGACGTAAATCGTTTATCGTTTTGATTTTTAATCGGTCGAATTCTTCTTTGTCCCATCGTGGTTCCAACACTATTTCATTCACAAGTTCCATGGTGGGCTTGAAATTTCTGGACAATGTATTTCCGTAAATTAAGAGGTATTCGGAGCTTGCCATCACACGGATGTTTGCGCCTAACATGGCGATTTCTTCTTCCAATTCCTCCGGTGTTTTGGTTGCCGTACCTTCCATCAACATGGCCGCCACCAAATTTGCAACCCCACTTTTTTCGATATCATCCAGCATCGCCCCTCCCTGAATCATCAAACTAAAAGTAACCAACGGTAATTTATCTTGTTTTATACCCGCTACAACCATCCCGTTGGATAATTTTTCTTTCCAAACATCGGGAATGTTTAATTTGGGAGCTTCAGTCAAAACCGGTGGATTGGAACGATCTATTTTAGAAGGTGTTTTTGCAATTTCAACTTCTTCTTCCTCAAATTCCTTTACGACATTCTCCGTAATTTCCTCTTCAATCACTACAGCTCTTTCGGAATTTTCGGCAATCAATTCCAACTGTCCTTTAGGAACAAAACTCGTCATCACAAACGGTTTGTTTTTAATGTATTGGTGATAAACCCGCATCACATCGGCTGCCGTTACCTTTTTGATATTGTTGATATCATCATTTATAAACCCCGGATTTCCGGTAAACTCATTGTATCTCGCCAACCGAAAACTTTTGCTTAACACACTGCTTATCCCGTTGTAAAAATCAGTTTCCAATCCTGCTTTAATCCGTTCCAAATCTTTTTCAGTTACTCCTTCTGATTCAAAAAGTGCAAAAGCTTCATTGATTCCGGCTTCTACACTATCCAAATCGACATCCTCATTGGCTGTGATGACTATTTTAAATTCTCCTGCAATTTCACGTGCGCTGTTATTCGCATAGGTGCGTGAAGTCAATGCTTGATCTTTAACCAACACGCGGTAAAGCGGCGCTTTCTTCCCTCGTGAAAAAATTTCTGCGAGTACCGACAAAGCATAAGCATCAGAGGTATATTGTTCTACCGTCGGCCATGCCATCGTAAGTTGTGGCGCTTTGGCAAAATTATCTTCGTGAAACAGACGTTTGGTTTTATCCAAGGTAACGCGCATCGGTTCGAGCTTTTCTACATGTTGCCTTCTTTTAATTTCACCAAAATATTTTTCAACCATTTCTTTTGCCTCATCGATTTCAAAATCACCTGCCACGACCAAAGTCGCATTGTTGGGGCCGTAAAATCTGTCGTAAAATTCGTGAACATCTTGAATCGTCGCATTCTGTAAATCCTCAAGTTCACCGATGACCTGCCAGCTGTACGGATGCCCTTCCGGATATAAGTTTTTGTCGATTACATAATTCGTATGTCCATAAGGATTGTTGTCCACACGTTGTCTTTTTTCATTCTGAACAACTTCCTGTTGATTGTAAAAAGCAGATTCTGTTACGGTATTGATAAAATATCCCATGCGGTCACTTTCCAACCACATAATCAATTCCATTGCATTTTTAGGAACAACTTCATAATATACAGTTCCGTCTTTCCAAGTACCACCGTTTAAAGTTCCTCCGGCATTTTGAATCATTTTAAAAAATTGATCTTGCCCGACATTCTCAGATTCTTGAAATAGCATATGCTCAAACAAATGTGCAAAACCTGTTTTCCCGATGCGCTCCCTGCTTGAACCTACGCCGTATTGAATTGCCAAGGCAACTATGGGATTTGATTTGTCCTGATGTAACACGACCTCCAAACCATTGTCAAGAGTATATTTTTCATAGTCAATGCTGAAAGTCGGTGAAGTTTCCACAGTTGATTGTGTATTTATTTTTTGAGTTTGAGGCGTTTTACAAGACATAAGCAACAAGAAAATCCCTATTAGAAAATAGGTTCGGTTTAAAAATAGTTTTGCCATAAAAGAGGTTTTAAAAAAGAAGTGAAAGATACAATTTATTTGAATTTATTATCCAAAAATTACCCAAACCATCCGTCCCTGTCCAAACTGCGATATTGAATCGCTTCCGAAATGTGGCTTTCATTTATTTGAGATATGCCTTCCAAATCTGCAATGGTACGGGCAACTTTAAGAATACGGTCATAAGCACGGGCGGAAAGATTCAGACGTTCCATCGCAGTTTTCAACAGTTGTAAAGAAGAGTCGTTTAGTTTACAAAAAGTGCGAATTTGTTTTACGCCCATTTGTGCGTTATAGTGAATGTTATCGTATTCCGCAAATCGTTCCGACTGAATGGCGCGTGCCTTATTCACCCGTTTGCGAATGGTTATGCTCGACTCTCCCCTTCGTTCATCACTGAGTTTGTCAAAGGGAACCGGCGTTACTTCGATGTGAATATCGATTCTATCCAACAAAGGACCTGAAATCTTACTCAAATAGCGTTGCATTTCCGCAGGCGAAGAAACCACCGGGGCGTCAGGGTCGTTAAAATACCCACCCGGACTGGGATTCATACTCGCAACAAGCATAAAACTCGACGGATAAGTTACCGTAAACTTCGCTCTGGAAATGGTCACTTCTCGATCTTCCAACGGTTGGCGCATCACTTCCAACACGCCGCGTTTAAATTCAGGCAATTCATCCAGAAAAAGCACGCCGTTATGAGCCAGTGAAATTTCACCGGGTTGCGGATATTGACCGCCACCGACTAGGGCAACATCCGATATTGTATGATGCGGACTTCGAAAAGGACGTGAAGTCATAATGCCCACTTTTTCTAAAGTTCTTCCGGCCACGCTGTGAATTTTGGTCGTTTCCAGACTCTCTTGCAAAGTCATCGGCGGCAAAATCGATGGCAGTCTTTTGGCAAGCATGGTTTTTCCCGAACCCGGCGGCCCTATTAATATGATATTATGTCCTCCGGCGGCGGCAATTTCCATACACCGTTTGATGGATTCCTGACCTTTTACATCGGCAAAATCAAATTCCGGATGTTCCAATTGATTATAAAATTCAGATTCCATATCCACTATCGTCCGCTCTAATTCCGTTCCTTTGGAAAAATAATCGATAACTTCTGCAATGGAATCCACACCATATACTTCCAATCCATCGACTATGGCAGCTTCTTTTGCATTTTGTTTGGGCAAGATAAAGCCTTTAAAACCTTCTTCTTTTGCTTTTAAGGCAATGGGCAATGCGCCACGAATGGGCTGTAATGAGCCGTCCAAAGACAATTCGCCCATAATAATATAATCCCGCATTTGATTGAGTTCAAAAATCTGTCCGGTGGCAACCAGAATTCCCATCGCCAATGTCAAATCATAAGCAGATCCTTCTTTGCGCAAATCGGCGGGCGACATATTCAGTATTAATTTTTTCCCCGGGATTTTAAATCCATTGTTTTGCAAAGCAGCGGCAATACGGAAATTGCTTTCGCGAATGGCATTGTCAGGAAGCCCGACCAAGTGATACCCGACACCGGCATCCACATTTACTTCTACTGTTATGGTGGTAGCCTCAACGCCAAAAACAGCGCTTCCGTAAACTTTTGTCAACATAGATATTGATTAAGAAATTGAAAATTTGAAATCGAAAGATACTAAAAAAGTTTAATTCCTTGAATTATTCGCAACATTCTGCAATCACAATATATCCTCGGAAATGTATGGTCATCATAATTTTGATTGGGATAAACACAAAAGACTGATAGAACGGTATGATTATATCAATCCGGCAGAACCCAACGGGGGCAACAAACAAACAAAAAAAATAACCCCGAAGCGGGTGAAAAGATTATAAAAAACCAATAATCAAACCT
>CAZWVT010000041.1:0-18196 GCA_964636665.1 uncultured Flavobacteriaceae bacterium | reverse complement strand
GTCATAAGAGGAAGCTTGGAAGAAGTGATGAGTGTTCTTGATAAGCATGACAGCATCAGCATCTGAACATATTACTCACAATTCAAAATCCGCAGCACAAAACAAAAAGCTGCAACAATTTGCATGGAAAGAATTTCAAGCGCGAAGTAATGCAAAAAAGAGTTTTTCAGACGATTCTTTTGAACTTAACGATAAAAAAATAACTTTTTCTTTAAATACAAATCTTTCAGAAACCTATTGTCTTACAGTATCTGAAAATACAATAACAGCGCTCGCAAAAACCTTAGACGACGGAAAATGGTTGATTTATCAAATTCTTGAATTATTATCACAAACTAATACGGAAATAAAAACTGACGACCTCCCTCCTGCTTCCATCAAATTATCCACGCATTGCAAAACTTTTGATTTTGAGTACCGAGAACCATTTTTCCCCACTAATTTAGAAAAAGGAAATACGATTGTTTTCGGAACACATTCAGTTGATTTGCATTGGGGATTATGGGGACATAATATTTCTAAAATTACAACGCCTGCGGACAAAATTTTTGCAACAACTAAAGATGGAATCACGGAAAACCAATTTTGTTTTAGTTCGGAACTATTATTCAAACAATTTTCTGATTATGTGCTGAATAATTTTGGAGAAAACACTGAAGAATCCGTGCGATTTATGGTCATGCCTGAAGATAATAACATTGCTTGTTTATGTGAAAATTGTAAAAAAATCGGAAACACCGAAGGAAATGCAAGTCCGGCAACTGCACAGATGTTAAAAAAACTTGCCGAAAAATTCCCAATGCATCTATTTTTCACTTCTTCTTACCATACCACTTCGCAACCTCCCAATATTAAATTACCGCCAAATACCGGAGTATTTATCAGTACCATTGAATTGCCTCAGATTTACGAACTGAATAAAGAAAATACCGGCGTAAATGAATTTGCCAATACAATTCAACTATGGAAAAAAAGTGTGTCACACGTATATGTTTGGGATTACGCCTCAAATTTTGATGATTACCTCACTCCCATTCCTATATTGTATAGTTTACAAAAAAGACTTGCTTTTTTTAAAAATGAAGGAGTCAACGGCGTTTTTTTTAATGCAAGCGGATACGACTATTCTTCTTTTGAAGATTTAAAAACATACATTATCAGTAATTTACTGCAACAAACAGATATTGATATCCCGAAGCATATTCGTATGTTCTTTCGCAAGTTTTACCCGGAGAATCATCAATTATTAAGCGATTACTACATTAATTTAGAAGAAAATTTTTCTCGTAAAAACCGTCCGATAAACATTTACGGAAGCATCAGGGAAATCTTAGCTACTTATTTAAATGAATTTGCCTTTATGGATTTTTATGAATCTTTAAATGCCGTTCAAAATCTTTCAGAAAAGGAAAAAAAATTATCCCTAACACTTCATTTTACCAGACTTCAGCTCGCTCTGAACAAAAGGACTAAAAGAAATGTTTTTTTTACTAAAGAAGCAGATAAACTAAAGGTCAATTCCGAAATTAAAGACATTCTCAACCAATTAAAATTACATCGGAAAACAGATAATTTACATCAATACAGAGAAGAAAACGGCGCACTTGATACTTATATAAACAATTGGGAGCAACAGATTCTAAATTCAGATTTAGAAAATAAAATTTTAGATATTCCCATAGAAAGCAATCTCGAATACAGTGAAATTCCTTTTACGGTTTTAACAGACGGAATTCCCGGGTTTTCAAATGATTACCATATAGGTTGGTACATAAGCTCGGAAAGTTTAGACTTTTCTTTTTATGCACCCATTGAAGAACGTGTGAAAATTCAACTCCGTTTTCTTGAAAATGAAAAACACCGTTTCACACTTCCGGAAAAATTAGAGATTTATATCAATAAAAAAATAAACACTAATGAATATATAACGACCTCTTATTCAGATACTACAATTATTGAATCTGAACTATCGCTCTCTAAAGGCGACAAAGTTACCATACGCCTTGTCGTAGCTGATGAAACAAATAATAAAATAGCTCTTGATGAAATCAGAATTTTATAAAAATAAATCCAAGTCCCTTTTTTTGATTGTACTGCTGTTAATGGTTTTTCAAGGTTGCACCGACTTACGGGGTCGTGTTACAACTTTGGAAATAATTGACAATAACCGACATTATTATCCAATCCTGCGCGGACAGACTTTAGAGGTTGTTTTTGATGTTAAGAATACCGGGCAGTATCCTTTTTTAATGAGCGAATTACTTCCTTCTTGTGGATGTGTCGTCAGTAAAAAATCTTCAATCGGTTCAATTCCTCCCGGTGCTGAACGGCGAATCATTTTGTCCTATGACAGTTCTAAAAATATTGGATATGTGCAACATTTCATTGATATTTACGGCAATTTAAACGCCGATAAAGTTTCATTGGTTTTCGATACACACGTCGTTCCCAATTCAGATTACACTCGGGATTATGAAGAAATTTATCTGGAAAACAGAAAAAGTTCGGGCAATTTTAAAGGTTGGACAGAAGGGGAAGAAAATAACAAAGGGTATTACTTAGATTAATTATTTAAACTAATTTTTTAACTAAAGATTAAGGTTTGTTATATTTTTCGTAATATTGTCGACATATCGTTGTATGGGATGAATGGGCAAATACAAAGCGAAAGATCTTTAAGTATTATAAAACAAGTCAACCTTCTGGTTATTGGACTTTTTTTGGGAACAAACACTTTTTCTCAACACCAAGTTTTTGATTCTATATACGAAATTACCAGAACCGAAACTATTTATAAAGAACCCGACAAAGCACTACAAAACGTCGATTATTTATTTTCCATCTCTTCTGATATACAAAATCAAATAAAATCTCTGTTTTTAAAATCAGAAATTTTCAGGATTTCGGGGTTACATTCTGAAGCTATTTTTACTTTAGGGCAGGCAGATACCTTAATCAACCCGGAAGATCATAACAATTTGTTGCTTATTAATGGTTTATTGGCAACAAATTACAGAGAAAGCGGACAACCTTTTTTCTCGAAAAAACATCTCGAAAAATCTCTTGATATTGCACAAAAAATTGATGATATAGACAGACGAAATTTTCTTATGTCCAGTATTTATCAGGAAATATCCTATACCTATCTTGAAGCAAAAAAATATGAAGAAGCCATTTTAAGCATAAAAAACAGCTTTTATTATCGAGAAAAAATAACCGCTGAAACGTCGCGTCTAAAATTTGGAAATGCTTTAAACTTTCAAATTTTGGGGCATCTATTTTTACAAACCGAACAACTGGATTCCGCATTGTATTATTCGAATAAAGCAGCTGAAAAATTATCCCAGTCCGCTTCTCCGTCAAGCTCGCTGAGAGGATACATCCTAAAAGATTTAATTGACATCGCTATATTATCGGGAGATTATAAAAATATCGAATCACTATCAGAAGAAGCAATAGATATTTCAAAAAAAGCCAACGATTTGTCTTTACTAAAAGACATCTATGTGTCCAAAATGACCTATTATAAAAAAACAGAGAACCACAGTAAATATATCGAAGTCAACGAAGAGTTCATCGGATTAAGTAAAATTATAAACACCAACAAACAAAAAGCCCGTCAGGACATTTATGCATATTTAGACAAAACTCAAGGAAAACCGGATTCTCAGAAAGCTAAAAAAACCGATTTAAAATACATCTACTTTATTGGCTGCGGCATCCTCATAATAAGTTTAATCGTTTATCAAACCAGAAAAAGAAATTTATTTAAAACAGAACAATCGCTCCAATTTTCTAAGGATTTGCCAACCAAATTAAATGGAACAAATCATTTGAGCAAAAATTTAGAAAAACCTGACGAAGAAGAAAATAGTGATAAAGAGCAAAAAGAGTATCTATCCGAAGAAGTTATGCAGCAGATTCTGCAAAAGTTAAAACAGTTGGAAAAAGAAGAATTTTATCTGGACAGTAATATGTCTATAGGTTCATTAGCTGCAAAAGTTGGAGTCAATCACCGGTATCTCTCATATACAATTAATCGTAAGTTCAAAAAAGACTATACTACCTATATAAATGAATTGAGAATTGAATACATAATTAAATTTTTAAAAGAAAATCCGCAGCACCTTCGATACAAAATCAGTTATCTTGCTGATAAAGCGGGATTTTCTTCCCACAACCGGTTTTCTGCAATTTTTAAAAAAATCAAAGGAATATCTCCTTCTGAATTGATTCAGCAGCTTGAAGAAGAGATAGAACAACGACTATAAATCAATAATTTTTCAGATGAAACCTCACACGTTTAAAGAGTATTTAATAAACAACCTTGCTATAGAAAATATCCATTTGGATGAGATTTCTGATAATTTGAAAACCATCAATGTTTCCAGAAATAATTATTTACTGAAAGAAGGAGATTTTTGCAGTGATATTTTTTTCGTCGATAAAGGTCTGCTCAGACAATATTCTATCGATACAAAAGGGAAAGAACACATTTTGACTTTTGCACCTGAAACTTGGTTTGTTACCGATCGTGAAAGCAGCTATTTTAATCAACCCACACCTTATTACATACAAGCTGTAGAAGAAACAACCGTAACGGTTATCGACGATCATCTTCTCAATATGCTTACAGAACACTTCCCTTCTTTTACCAAATTCAATACACAACTACTTCACAGTCATATTCGTCAATTACAGATGCGAATCAATTTGTTATTGAGTGCCTCAGCAGAAGATCGGTATCTTAATTTTATTAAAGTTTATCCGGATATTTTCCAAAGAGTTCCTCAAACAATGGTAGCTTCCTACTTGGGAATTACGCCCGAAAGTTTAAGCCGGGTACGAAGAGATTTGGCTACAAAATAAATATAGCCAAGGTCATTTAATTTCATTTTTCAGCAAAACCTTAACTATTTAATTATCATAGGTCAAGAGTATAGGCTCATACATAACTTATCTTTGTATCAAATAAAAAGAATTGTTTAATCTATAAAAATAACTATTATGGCAACTCAAAAATGGAAAGTAGATCAATCACACTCAGATGTAACTTTTAAAGTAAGACATATGATGATTTCAACAGTATCGGGAATCATTACAGATTTTGACGCTTCGATTGAAACTGAAAAAGAAGATTTTAAAAATGCATCTTTTGAATTTAGCGCAAATATTGATTCAATAAACACAAAAAACAACGATCGGGATCAACATTTGAAATCTGCCGATTTCTTTGATGCAGAAAATCATCCACAAATAACCTTTAAATCAAAATCATACGACGGAGAAAAAATGGTTGGAGATATGACCATTCGCGGAATAACTAAAGAACTTGTTTTGGACGTAAGTTTTAATGGCGTTGCTGTTGACGGATACGGACAAACAAAATCCGGATTTGAATTTACAGGAGAATTAAACAGAAAAGATTTCAACTTGAATTGGAACGCTGTAACAGAAGCAGGAAGCATCGTAGTTAGCGACAAAGTTCGGCTAAACATCGATATGCAATTCATTAAGCAATAAATTGACCACGCCGTTTTAGTTTAAATTAAAACGGCGTTTTTTTCTTTAATTCATGAAAACGATTTTTCACAAGGCTGACTCAAGAGGTCATGCAAATCACGGTTGGTTAGAGACTTATCACTCTTTCAGTTTTAGCAGTTATTTCAATCCAAAAAGAATGAATTTTGGAGCGCTTCGTGTTCTAAACGATGATGTAGTTACAGGCGACATGGGATTCGGAAGTCATCCGCACAGAGATATGGAAATTATTACAATTCCCCTTGAAGGTGCTCTGAAACACGGCGACAATATGGGAAATTCCGGAATTCTCAAAAAAGGACAAATACAAGTTATGAGTGCCGGAACCGGAATCGTCCACAGTGAAATGAATGCCGACTCCAAAAATCCTGTAAAATTTCTCCAGATATGGATTACCCCCCGCGAACTTGGAGTAACGCCTCGTTATCAGGAAATGACTGTTTCAAACATTCAAACCGAAAACACGCTCGTTCCTTTGGTAACGCCAAAGCACAAAAATCACAGTTTGTGGATTCACCAAGATGCGTGGATTTTTATGGGAGATTTTAAAAGTGCCGAAACAGTTGACTATCAATTTCAGGGTAAATCTTCCGGAGTCTATATATTTTTAATCAAAGGACAACTTAAAATTGGAGAAACCATTTTAAATGACCGTGACGGAATTGGTATTTTGGAAACTGAAAGCGTTGAAATAAAAACAGAAAAAGATGCTGAATTTATCTTATTGGAAGTTCCGATGATAAATTAAAATCGCTTAGTAATTTCTAATTTTCTTTGATAAAATAGTTCCAAGTCAATTCCAGCCCTTGTTCAACAGAATACAAAGGAACATAATTCATTAGCTTATGAGCTTTGGAAATATCGGCAAGCGAATCTCTTACATCGCCGGGACGTGGCGGTCCGTAAATTGCTTCAATTTCCTTACCGCTGATATTTTTCAATTTATCCCACAGAATATTCAGACTAATACGCTCGCCACACGCAACATTAAAAATCTGATTGACTGCTTTTTCTGAAGCAAATAATCCTCGGATGTTAGCTTGAACAGCATTTTCCACAAAGGTAAAATCGCGCGTTTGATTTCCGTCTCCGTTAATTGTTGGCGCATTTTCTTCTTTCAACGCTTTCATAAACAAAGGAATGACTGCTGCATAAGCTCCGGTTGGACTTTGCTTGGGTCCAAACACATTAAAATAGCGCAATCCTATGGTTTCAGTTCCATAAGTTTTATAAAAAACATCCGCATAAAGTTCATTGACTAATTTAGTAACTGCATAAGGCGAAAGCGGTTTTCCGATAGAGTCTTCTTGTTTAGGAAGTGTTTTACTATCGCCATAAGTAGAACTGGAAGCAGCATAAATCATACGTTTTACAGTTGGCGAATCGCGTTGTGCTACCAACATATTTAAAAAACCGGAAACGTTGACTTCATTGGAAGTTATCGGATCGTTTATGGAACGTGGCACAGAACCAAGCGCCGCCTGATGCAACACAAAATCCATATTTTCCATGGCTTTTTTGCAAGTTTCTAAATTCCGAATATCACCTTCGATAAATTCAAAATTTGGAAATGATTGGAATTCTTCAATATTTTTTAAAAAACCGGTGGAAAGATTATCTAAAACCCTAACTTGCTTTGCGTTGTGTTTAAGCAAATACAAAACGATGTTCGAACCTATAAATCCGGCCCCTCCTGTTACTAAAAAACGATAGGAAGAAAGATTTTCCGCATGATATGATTTGGAGTACAATTAATGAGTATTTTTTAAAAACTGTTTATATCTGATTGGTGATGCAAAGAAAATGAATTTATCAGACAAAATGAAAGATTAGTTCGTTATGATAATGCTTATTTTTAGGTTTTGAAACTTTTTAATATTTTTCATGTCTAAAGTGTACAGAAGTGAGTAAAATGATATCCGAAGAAAAGCTTGTTGCAGAATTACAATCTGAAGAATCGCGAGAAATTGCTTTTCGCCATTTGGTTTCTGAATATAAAGAACGGCTTTATTGGCAAATAAGAAATTTTGTATTGAATCACGATGATGCAGATGATGTTTTACAGAATACCTTTATTAAAGTTTATCGCAATATCAACTCATTTAAAGGTGAAAGCAAATTGCATACGTGGATGTATCGCATTGCCGCTAACGAATCAATTACATTTCTCAACAAGAAAGCGAAGAGAAACAACCTTTCGTTGGAACAAATAAAAATTGATGCCGTAAAAAAGCTGGAAACCGATATTTATTTTGAAGGCGACGCTTTTCAGTTGCAATTTCAAAAAGCCATTGCTACTTTACCCGAAAGACAACGCTTGATTTTTACAATGAAGTATTTTAACGACCATACGTTTGAAGAACTTTCAGAAATCATGAACACTTCGGTCGGCGGATTAAAAAGCAGTTACCACATAGCTGTAAAAAAAATTACCGAATACATTAAATCCAATGAGATGCTTTAAGAAAAGAGGAGGAAACATGAGGAATTACAACAGAAATAAAGACAACTACAAAGTACCGGGCAATTATTTCAATGAATTTGAAAATCGATTACAGTTGCAGTTGGAATTGGAAAAAATGCCTGATAAAACCGGTTTTTCAGTTCCTGAGAACTATTTTAATCAAGCTGAAGAAAAAATTTGCCAAAGAATCCAAAAAACCAAAACTAAGATTATTCCATTTCAAAAATGGATTGTCGTTGCGGGTTCAATTGCTGCCGTTTTTATTATTGGATTATTCGTTTTCAACCATACAAAAACGGTTGAAGAATCGGATAATTTAATAAGCATACAAGAATATATTGAAAATGACTTCGTGAAATTCAACTTTTATGAATTGGAAGATGTCATCGAAAATAAATCCACCAATACCGATATTATCGAATATTATTTCTTGGACGACGAGGAAGTGAAACAATATATTATGGAAGAAATCAATCCGAGATTTTGGCCCACATCGATGGTTGGAAATTAATTTTAAAAACAATGAAAATTTACAGTCCTTTATTTTTACTTTTTTTTCTAAGTGTGATGTCGTTGCAAGCACAACAACGCACTACTTACGAACAGATTAAATCTTTAAAAACAGCTTTTATTACAGAGCGATTGGAATTGACACCTTCTCAGGCGGAAAGTTTCTGGCCTGTTTATAATGAATTTGATAAAAAATTTCACGAATTAAGAAAACGCAGAAGGTCAAATATATATTCAAAAATCAAAAATGAATGGGATGAAATCTCTGATGCCAAGGCTATTTCACTTTTAGATGAATATTATGCAATCGAATTTGAAGAATTGGAACTTGAAAAACAACGCACTCAAGCATTGCGAAAAGTCATTACGCCAAAGAAAATCATTACCTTAAAAATAGCCGAGGATGATTTTAGAAAAGAATTGCTGAAAAAATACAGCAAACAGAATAATTAAAATCCATACTCTTTGTTTACATACTGAATTGATAAAAAAATTGAAGCTGCCAAATGGCAGCTTTTATTTTTTAGGTATTTAAATACAATCTACAACTGTCTAACTGGGGGTTGTCTTTTATGAGTGAATACACCCATAATTTAAGTTCTTCAATCTCGTGGGGAAGCAATCTTGTCAGTGCTTTTTTTAGCTCTTTACAGAAAAGATTTACGTCAAAACTAACTTTTGAAAGTACAGTTTTGGTATAATCAAACATTGCTCTAGCCATAATTTAATCATTTTAACATTAATCAGTAGTTGTATTCTATAAGCAAGGAGTTTTTAAATTTGAGTTAAATATAATAAAAATTTAAGATTAAAACCACTTTCGATAATTATTTTTTTTCAGTTTTTGAGAAACTACACAAATCAAATCCTGAAGAAACTTTCTTTATTAAATTCTCACTATAGCGATTTTCCAAACTATTTATCCTTTCTCTTCTATTTAGAGCCCTGTCTATCACTTTGTTACTGTAACTTCTTCTGCGAACTTCAAACAAGCACAAGTTAATTTTTTGTTAATCTTAGTACTTTGCATAACAAACTACTATCTATTGGTTTTATCTTTGTTTTAAATTTAAAAACCATTTAAAATGGAATATGCACAAAACCCGACCGCTGTAGCAAAAGAACAAACAACTGTCGTTTTTCTACATTTGGCTGCTTTATTAAAATATGCATTCCCTTTTGCCGGAATCATCACTCAATTATTGATTTGGACAAGTAATAGAGAAAAAGAATTTGTAGATAAAAATGGAAAACGCGCTCTTAACTTCCAATTGAGTCTGTTGCTTTATAAGGTTATTCTTTTTATAATTTCTGTGCCGTTAGTAATAATGTTATTGACCGAATTTTCATTTTTTTCATCTGTTGATGAAATTGAGAACGTCTTTTTGCTAATCAGCACTTCCTTTACTGCTTATATTTTGGGAATTATCTTTTTTATTCTTTTGATTCTACCTATTGCAGAAGTAATAATCGCAATAATCGCAGCCATAAATGCAGCCAACTATAAGGTTTATAAATATCCTTTATCCATTTCATTTATAAAATAAAAAAGAACATAAATATGCTATTATGAAAATAGAAAATACACAAGCACAAATGCGGAAAGGAATTTTAGAGTTTTGTATTCTCTCTATTTTAAAAAATGGAGAAGCCTACACTTCTGATATTCTCGAAGCATTAAAATCTGCAAAAATGATTGTGGTTGAAGGAACTATTTATCCTTTACTTAACCGCTTAAAAAATGCAGATATCCTCACTTATCGCTGGGAAGAATCAACCGGAGGACCGCCTCGGAAATACTATTCTTTAACCGATAAAGGACAAAAATTTTTAACCGAATTAACGCTTACGTGGGATGAACTCCAACTTGCAGTAAATAAAATAACCTCCGAAACTAAAATATCATGAAACGAACAGTAAACATAAATTTAGCAGGCATTTTATTTCATATTGATGAAGATGCATATACCAAACTTTCCGAATATTTGGAAAATATCAGAACTTCTTTAAAAAATACTCCGGGTCACGCTGAAATTATGAACGATATCGAGGCGCGAATTGCAGAGTTGTTTCACGAAAAACTCCTTTCGCCCCAACACGTTATCGGAATAAAAGAATTGGATGAGGTCATTACAGTCATGGGACAACCAGAGGATTATGCCAGTGAAACTGAAGATTCTGAATATCAAGAACCTGAATCACATCAACAGACACGTTATCGAAAGCAACTTTTTAGAGATCCCGAC
The DNA here is from genome assembly GCA_964636665.1 of uncultured Flavobacteriaceae bacterium. Classification (GTDB taxonomy): domain Bacteria; phylum Bacteroidota; class Bacteroidia; order Flavobacteriales; family Flavobacteriaceae; genus JAAYLC01. The sequence goes on along the minus strand of CAZWVT010000041.1, from coordinate 7,435 downwards.
GATATATGGGTTGGCGGTGTTTCCTCCGGATTGGCACATTATATAGGTATCGACCCGATTTGGGTACGCCTCATGTGGATTGTTCTCATTTTAGCAGGTGTCGGTTCGCCTATTCTTATTTATCTGATATTATGGGCGCTTATTCCGGTTGCGAAAACAACCGCTCAAAAATTAAAAATGCACGGAGAACCTGTAAATATCTCCAACATTGAAAAAAAAATTAAAGAAGAATTTGACAATGTAGCTTCAAGAGTCAAAAACGTCAAATATGATAAGTATGGAAATCAGATAAAGACGGGAACTGCAAAGTTCTTTGCCACCCTCAGGGATTTTTTTCTGAATCTCATAAAATTAGTTGGAAAACTTCTTGGCGTACTCCTTATTATTATTTCGTCAGCGGTGATTATAAGTTTAATAGTCAGTATTCTGGGCATCGGAACAATAGAACTAAGTGAAACCGGAAAATACATCGGATTTAATATTTTTGACAATACAGAATTGCCAATATGGTTGTGGAGTCTTGTAATAACTTTCATTGTCGGTATTCCTTTTTTTGTCATTTTTATCGTTGGTCTTCGATTAATGATAGATACCTTGAAACCGCTTAATAATAAAATTTCCATTGGATTATGGGCATTGTGGGTTTTGTCATTGATTGGACTTTCTGTTATGGGTTTTCAACAGACGAGAGCCATTGCGTTTGACGGATCTCACATTGAAGAAAGCCAACTTTCAATCCAATCAGGTGATACCTTGTTTGTCCGAATGAGCGACAATGTTCATTACAATTCTTATCCTTCCGGAAACAACAAAATGACTGTAAAATTGGATGAAAATGATAACGAAGTTTTTTTATCCGACAACATTCGGTTTTCAATTCGTACTTCCAATGATTCAATAGGAAAAATCATCATAGAAAAATCTGCAAAAGGGAAAGATTTTATCGCTGCTAAAAAACGTTCGGAAGCTATTGATTATCAACATAAAATATCAGGAAACAACCTTATCTTAAATCCTTATTTAACAACTAAAATTTCTGAAAATCAAAGAAATCAACGAATAAATTTAATTATTTTTATTCCCGAAAACGCCATCTTATTTTTAGACGAAACGACAAGACCGTATCTTCAATCTTCCCTGATAAGAAGTACTGACATTGCTGAATACCAACTTATTCAACGAAACAAAGCAAAATGTATAAGTTGTGAAGAAACTCAGGCTGCAATTCCTGAAAACGATAGTATAAAAATTTCCCAACCCACCGAGATTGACGAAAATGATTGGGAACATCGTGTTTTAAATCAATTCTAAATCAATATTTTATGAAACTCAAATTTATTTTATTCCTTATCTGTTGCAGCAGTCTGATGCTCCAATCGTGCAGCAATCTAAAAGGCAACGGAAATGTGGTTCGCGAAGAGCGTCCAATAACTGATTTTAACAACATTCACGCTGCTGCCGGTGTGGAAGTTTATTTGATTCCCGGTACAGAAAACAAGGTTGTTGTAGAAACTGATGAAAATCTCCAAAAAACAATCAAAACAAAAGTCACTAACGGAACTTTAAAAATTTCACAGGACGGCAAAGTTTTCTTTAGCTCTAAAAAAAATATTTATATAACCTATATCAATTTAAATCAAGTGTTTGCAAGCAGCGGAGCTGAAATTTCATCGGATGAAGTTTTAAAAAGTCAAGATTTAATTTTAAAAACAAGCAGTGGCGGAGAAATTGACATCGAGATACTTTCAGAAACAGCACGTATGCAGGCAAGCAGCGGTTCTGAAATAGATATTAATGGAAAAGTAATTAATCTGTATCTAAAAGCATCTTCAGGGGCAAAAATTGATGCAGAAGACTTATTGGCGAAAAATGTTGAAGCACAGGCTTCCAGCGGAGGAACCATCGAATTGGTTGCAGAAGATAGATTAAGCACCAAAGCGAGTAGCGGTGGCTCTATTTCATATAAAGGAACACCTACTCTATTCGATAATCATGAAACAAAATCAGGTAATGTACGGAAAAAATAGCTTCTCAATTCCATCCAAAATTACAAGAATCCGTTAAGTTTGTTTTTAAATCAAAAAGAATGAGAACGTTTTTTTTTATCATAGCTGTCAGTTGCATTTTAAGTTGTAATACCGCAGACCAACCCGGAGATGTGATTATGAACAGATATGAAGTTATTGAGATTATTTTACCGAGAAATTCCTGGAAAGTAGAAAAATATATAAAGGAGGGAATAAATTACACCCATGAACTTGACAGCATTCAATTTCAATTTTATGAACCGGATAAAATTACTGCTCAATCAAAAGACAACAGTATTACTTTAGGTACGTGGCAATACAAAGCACTTCCCGGCACGATAGAACAATTGGATATTGATTTTGCACCACCTTTAGATAAAATTTCAGGAGGTTGGACGATTTTGGATATTATGAATTCGGAAATAAAACTTTCAAAATCAGAAAGAGATACACTTGTATTCGGCTATTTTGAATAAGCTGTCAAGTGTAACTCTTTTAAATTCTTTTATCTTTTATACGGTAACTTCCTTGTCAATACTGACGAGATAACGCTCTGCATCCAATGCAGCCATACAGCCGGTTCCGGCGGCAGTCACTGCTTGACGATACACGCTGTCCTGAACATCACCACTTGCAAAAACGCCCGGTTTATTGGTTCGGGTACTTTTACTTTCAGTTATGATGTATCCTGTTTCATCCATTGTCAGCTGCCCTTTAAATATGTCGGTATTCGGTTTATGACCGATTGCAATAAACAATCCCGTAACCGGAATTTCATTTTTATCGCCCGTTTGATTGTTTACAACTCGAATTCCTTCTACCACTTGTTCTCCTATAACTTCATCAACTTCAGTATTATAAAGAACTTCAATGTTTTTTGTTTTATTGACGCGGTGCTGCATTGCTTTTGAAGCACGCATATAATCTTTCCGGACGAGCATGGTTACTTTTTTACAAAGCTTGGCCAAATAAGTTGCTTCTTCCGCCGCCGTATCTCCTGCTCCTACAATGGCTACTTCTTGATTTTTATAAAAAAATCCATCACAAACCGCACAGGCAGAAACGCCACCTCCACGCAATCGCTGTTCAGAAGGAAGTCCTAAATATTTGGCACTTGCACCGGTTGAAATAATTACTGTTTCCGCTTCAAGTTTGGTAACATTATCGACTACTATTTTATGGATTCCACCGATTTGCTCACTAAATTCAACTTCTGTAACCATTCCCATTCGCACATCCGTTCCAAAACGTTCTGCTTGTTTTTGTAAATCCATCATCATCGATGGTCCATCCACACCATCGGGATAACCGGGAAAATTATCTACTTCGGTCGTTGTGGTAAGTTGCCCTCCAGGTTCCATTCCTGTATATAAAACCGGTTGCAAATCTGCACGTGCTGCATAAATCGCCGCAGTATATCCCGCAGGACCCGAACCGATAATCAAACATTTAATTCTTTCTATAGTATCTGTCATCTTAAAAAATTTAACAAGGTAAAAATACTAACTTTAAGTGAATTTCAGACTGTTTAGGTATTGGCTTTTTATATTGCTAAATCAGTTGTGTCTATACGTTGATGGCATTCTAAATTGATTATTTTTGTAAAAATATCGTGTTGTGAATTATTTATCCGTAGAAAACGTTTCAAAGAGTTACGGGATGCTCGTTCTTTTTGAAAATCTCTCATTTGGAATCAATCAAGGACAAAAAATTGGTTTTGTAGCAAAAAACGGCACCGGAAAAACTTCTTTGCTTAATATTTTGGCAGGAAAGGACACTCCGGATTCAGGAATTGTCACTTATCGGAAAAATTTAAATGTGGCTTTTCTTTCACAGGAATCCGAATTAGACTCTTCTTTGACGATTGAAGAAACCATTTTTTCATCCAATCTGCCTATTTTAAAAATCATAGAACGTTATGAAAAAGCGGTTCAAAATCCGGATGATATTGAAGAAATGCAAAAAGCAATTGATGCGATGGATGCAAATCAAGCGTGGGATTTTGAAACTGAATACAAACAGATTTTATCCAAACTTAAATTAGACAATCTCAAAGTTAAAGTCGAAAAATTAAGCGGCGGTCAAAAGAAAAGATTGGCGCTTGCTCAAACGTTGCTTACTTTTCCAGATTTGCTAATTCTCGATGAGCCGACCAACCATCTAGATTTAGAGATGATTGAATGGTTGGAAGAATATTTTTCAAAAGAAAATTTCACCCTTTTTATGGTTACACACGACCGCTATTTTTTAGAACGTGTCTGTAATGAAATTATCGAACTTGACGAAGGTCTTTTATATCATTACAAAGGAAATTACAGTTATTATCTTGAGAAAAAAGACGAGCGACTTGAAAATGAAGCCGGTGAAATTGCCAAAGCAAAACAACTTTTCAACAAAGAATTAGAATGGATGCGTCGTCAACCAAAAGCGCGTACCACAAAGAGCAAAAGCAGGATTGAAGATTTTCATCAAATCAAAGAACGAGCCGGAAAACGACGAAAAGACCATCAGGTGCAGTTGGAAATCAATATGGAACGCATGGGCACCAAAATCATTGAGTTTCACAATATTTCCAAGTCGTTTGAAGATAAAAAAATATTAAATAAATTTAACTACAATTTCCAACCCGGCGAAAGAATCGGAATCATCGGAAAAAACGGAACCGGAAAATCTACTTTCTTAAACATTTTAACCGGAACTATTCCACCCGATTCCGGAAAAATAATCATCGGCGAAACCGTAAAATTCGGGTATTATACCCAAGATGGAATTCAAGTTAAAGAAGGAAAAAAAGTAATTGATGTAATTCGAGATTTTGGAGATTTTATTCCGCTCAAAAAAGGAAGGCAAATTTCAGCTTCGCAGCTTTTGGAACGCTTTCTTTTTGATCGGAAAAAACAATACGATTATGTCGAAAAGCTAAGCGGAGGTGAACGGAAACGACTGTATTTGTGTACTGTTCTTATTCAAAATCCAAATTTCCTTATTTTAGACGAACCAACAAATGACTTGGATATCGTCACCTTAAATGTATTGGAAAACTTTTTGTTGGATTTTCCCGGATGTTTGGTTGTGGTTTCCCACGATCGTTATTTTATGGATAAAATCGTCGATCATCTTTTTGTTTTCAGAGGAAACGCCATAATTGACAATTTCCCGGGAAATTATTCCGATTTCCGAATATACGAAGACAGTCAACCAGCAGAAAAAGAAGAAAACACCATCTCCGAAGCCAAAGCAAATTGGTTGAGTGAAAAACCCAAAGTAAAACTAAGTTATAACGAACAAAAAGAGTTCAAAAATTTAGAAAAGGAAATTCAAAAATTAGAAGCAGAACGCGATAGTTTACAAAACAAATTTGCCACAGAAAATTGGGATGGTCAGGAAATAGACAAACAGTCCGTAAAACTTCAAGAAGTCATCGAAAAAATTGATGAAAAAACAGAACGCTGGTTTGAATTGTCGGTGAAAATGGAAGAATAAAACTTCATTTATGTATTATATCATCAAGAGTTACATTCGTTTTATTTTTCGTTCGACCAATAAACATGGAGTGCATTCGCCTTTTATTTTTAAGTTGGTTACTAAATGTTTTAATGATAAAATGCGATATCCTGAATATGGACAACTTCAAAATTATCGCAATCAACTCATAAATGATGAAAGCAAGATTAATGTAAAAGATTTTGGTGCAGGTTCCAGAGTTTTTAAAAACAATTCCCGACAAGTTTCAAAAATCGCACAGGTTGCGGGAATGTCATTCAAAAGACAGAAACTACTTTTCAGATTGACAAAATATCTGAACAGCCAGAAAACACTGGAATTAGGAACATCTTTGGGACTTGGAAGCATTTCTATGGCATTGGGCAATCCGAAAGGAAATGTAACAACCGTAGAAGGCTGTCCGGAAACTTTAAAAATTGCCAATAAATATTTTAAAGAATTTGATATTAGCAACATTCATATAGTCAATGAAAATTTTACCGATTTTCTAAATGATTTACCCGAAACAGAAACATACGATTTAATTTATATTGATGGAAATCACAGCGGTAAAAGCACTTTACATTATTTCAAGTCGCTTCTGAAACACGTCCACAATGATACATTGATAATTTTTGACGATATTTACTGGAGTAAAGAAATGACAAAAGCTTGGAAGGAAATCGTAAAAAATCCAAAAGTTCGCGTGTCCATCGATACTTTTCAATGGGGTTTTGTTTTTTTTAGAAAAGAACAGGAAAAAGAGCATTTTATCATTCGTGTTTGAGATTATGCTTAAATCCTGTTCTCAATTTTGTAACATGAAAGCTATATTTGCGTCTTAAGTAATAAACCATCTTATGAAGCCAATCATAAAAATTAGAAAAATCACCCGTAATTTTCCATTAGGAAATGATGTTGTCAAAGTTTTAAAAGGAATTGATTTGGATATTAATCGCGGAGAATATGTAGCGCTTATGGGACCTTCCGGTTCAGGAAAATCGACTTTGATGAACCTTCTTGGATGTTTGGACACGCCTACCTCCGGCTTGTATGAACTCAACGGAAAAGACGTGAGCAATATGACAGATGACGAACTGGCCGAAATACGAAATAAAGAAATTGGTTTTGTTTTCCAGACTTTCAACCTTCTTCCGCGAACTACTGCTTTGGAAAACGTTGCCTTGCCGATGATTTATGCGGGATTTTCTAAAAAAGACAGACTCGAACGTGCAAAAGAAGTATTGATGAGTGTAGGATTGGGCGATCGGATGGATCACAAACCCAACCAACTTTCGGGAGGACAACGCCAACGAGTAGCAGTAGGAAGAGCTTTAGTCAACAATCCGTCCATTATTTTGGCAGACGAACCGACGGGAAATTTAGATTCAAAAACTTCGGTAGAAATTATGAATCTCTTCAATAAAATTCACGCAGCCGGAAATACGGTTATCTTGGTTACTCACGAAGAAGAAATCGCCGAAAATGCGCATCGGATTATTCGGCTCAGGGACGGAATGATTGAAAGTGATACTAAAAAAGAGTCCGTTACTGTTTAAAAGCACAGCAATATGAATATAGATTTATCAAATCCAATTGTTGTTATTATAGTCGGAATTATTCTGCTTGCCCTCATTGTTTTCTGGAATCGACACAATGCAAAAGTCAACAGAAATCGAAGACGTCGGAGTTTCCGTGAAAATTATTACAACCGAAAAAAGGAACGGGAAAAAGAAAATAATTAATTTGAATTTAAAATCATTTATATTGTAAGTTGTAACGCTATAATATGTCCGCCTCATTGAAAAAATCACTCTTGCTCAGTTTCCTGATTTCTTTACAATTATCCGGCCAGATAATCGGAAAAGTAAAAGATACTTTCGGAGAAGCCATTCCTTCAGTAAATATTTTCATCAAAGACACTT
>CAZWVT010000040.1:14402-18363 GCA_964636665.1 uncultured Flavobacteriaceae bacterium | reverse complement strand
TAGAAAAAAAACCTTTCTTTTTTCTTTGTTTCTCCGTGAAGGATCTGCGTAGATAACATCAAAATGTTTGTCCTTGATAACGTCTAAACCGTTCTTGTTAAAGCATTTGATGTTGTTTCTCTTTAAAACCTTGAAATTGTGTCGTGCGATTTGAAAAAGTTCGACATTTGTTTCAAAATAAGTTACATTCTCAAATCGTTCAGCAAAATAAAAACTGTCAACGCCAAAACCACCGGTAATATCGGCAAGTGTATTTCCTGAAATCAAAGAAGCTTTGTATGCTGCGGTATGTTCCGATGAGGTTTGTTCCAAATTCAGAATAGGAGGGTAGATGATGTTTTTTGTTTGAAACCACGTAGGTAATTTTTTGACAATGCGATTGCGACTGTGAATTTGTTCGGTCAATTCATTTATACGTACCGATTTAAAAGGACTTCCCGCAAAAGCGAGTTTGGAAACAGAATCTTTAAAATTAAAGATAAACTCTTGGATTTCAGGTTTTAGAAGTTCGTGATTAAACACTTTATAAATTTCGGGTTAATCTTTCTACAATTTTATATTCAGATAAAAATTCTTTGGCAATCACTTTTAAACTGGTATATCCGGGTACGGCGAGCACCATTCCGGGAATTCCATATATAAATCCACCGATTAAGATAATTATAAAAATTTCCAACGGATGGGAACGGACGCTGCGCCCGAAAATAATAGGTTGGGTGATTACATTGTCAAACAATTGCGCTGCGCCGTATCCGACAGAAGCAGTAAGCAACAATGGCAACAGCCCTGTGGAGAAATCTGCTCCCAAATTATTGGAGATGATTACCAATAACATAAAAATGTAACCCATTATGGGTCCTAAATACGGTATGATATTAAAAGCGGCACAGATTAAAGCAATAGCAACGGCATCTGTTAAACCTAAGTACAACAGCAAGACGATATAAAACAACAGTAAAATCATTATTTGCATTAAAATCCCGACAAAATATCGGGAGAGCAATTCTTTAATCTTAATGAGAATCCGTTTGAACTTTTCTTCATCACGTCGTCGTGCAAATGCAACAATCGTCCGACCAAATAAGGATTCGTCTTTTAAGAAGAAAAACGAAATGAATAAGACGGAAAAAATACCTACGAAGATGCTTCCTATACTTCCAAATAACATTTCAATAAAACTTGTCACAGTGGCAACATTAAAATCTTGAATGTAGGAAGATTCCCGGATGGCATCCATAAAATGAAGTTCAACACCAAGATAATCACTTGCCTGTATGTTCAATTCAATTAAATCGCGTTTAACCTGTTCAAAATCAATTTGTGTAAAATGTTTTCCGTGGTTGATAATCACCGGAATGAGAATACGTGCCAGTAAAGAGATAAAACCTAAAAATATAAACAGCGTAAGAAATGCAGAAACTACATTGTTTAAACGCATTCTTTTTTTAAAAAAAATCATAATCGGACGTCCCAGTAACGAAACCACAACTGCAAGTCCGATATAAAGAAAGATTGCTTTGATTTTAAACAACAACCAAAATAAAATAAATAACCCTGCCATAATTCCTAGGGCTCTTAATATTCCAATGGTAATTGCTTTGGCTGTCTGTTTCACGATTTAAAGATAGATAATGAGTTGCATAAAAATAAGCTATAAATAATGTGATACACAAATAAAATATCTCAAAGTGCTTCAAAAACGTATTTTATCATATTGGCTCCCATTTGCAAAGCTTTTAATCTAACTTCCGGAGGATTGTTGTGAATTTCAGGATTTTCCCATCCATTTCCTAAATCTGTTTCATAAGTAAAAAGCAGAACCAAACGGTCATTTACTGTAATTCCAAATGCTTGAGGCGGCAATCCGTCATGTTCATGAATTTTAGGCAATCCTTTTGGAAAATTAAAATGCGATTGAAAAATAGGATGATCCGCAGGAAGTTCCTTTAATTCTTCATTTGGAAAAAGTTTTCTAATTTCCGGTCTGATATATTCGTTCATTCCGTAATTATCATCGATATGTAAAAATCCGCCACTTAATAAATAAGCTCTTAAATTTTCTATGTCATCATCTGAAAAATAAACATTTCCGTGACCTGTCATATGAACAAACGGATAATCAAACAAATCCGGACTTGAAGGAGCTACCGTAGCAGGATTTGGATTGATTCGAGTTCCTATTTCACTATTGGCAAATGCAATTAAATTAGGTAAAGAAGTAGGATTTGCATACCAATCGCCACCACCTTCATATTTTAATACCGCAATCTCTTGCCCGGAAACAGTCGTTAAGCCAATTAGTAAAAGAAAAAAACTTGCAAATTTTTTCATCTCAGAAAATTCAACATTCAAAAGTACATTATTTTATTCGTGATTTATAAAAGAAACACTATGACATGCGACAATAGCAGCAGTTTCTGTACGCAGTCGGCTGTTTCCTAAGCTAATGGATTGAAAACCGGCATTTTCAGCCATCGCAATTTCACTATTAGAAAAATCTCCCTCGGGACCGATTAGAATGAGTACTTTTTTATGTGGTTTTACAGCATCTTTCATTGATTTTTTTTCTCCTTCAGCACAATGCGCTATCAATTTAATCTCAGCAGCAATTTCTGAATTTATAAAATCTTTAAAAGAAATGGCATCGTTCAGTATTGGCAAATGCGCTTTTAAAGATTGTTTCATCGCACTTTGAATGATTTTCTCAAAACGGTCTTTTTTAATGACTCGGCGTTCACTATGTTCACAAATAATTGGAGTTATTTCCGAAATACCAATTTCCGTTGCTTTTTCTATAAACCATTCATAACGGTCATTTAATTTGGTTGGAGCGACAGCTAAATGTAACGAATATGGCAAAGAAGTTGCTTTCTCTTCGGATAATATTTTAATTTTTACCGTTTTACCGACGCGAATAATTTCTGTTTCAAAAAAACTTCCGCTGCCGTTGGTAAATGTTAATTTATCTCCGACATTTTTACGCAATACTTTATAAATATGTCGACTTTCATCCTTATCTAATTCAATTTCTGAAGTTTTATTGCTGATTATAAGCGGATTGTAAAATAATTGCATAACAAATATTAAAATTCAATTCGTGCAGCTGCAACGACATTTTGTGAGGCAAAATCACCTTCTTGAAATTTCAATTCACCCGCAATGGCAATCATCGCCGCATTATCGGTACAATATTCAAATTTAGGAATATGCGTCATCCAACCGTGTTTTTTTTCTGCTTCTTTTAAAGCATTCCGAATGCCGCTGTTTGCAGAAACGCCGCCACCAATTGCAATTTCCTTAATTCCTGTTTGTTTTACTGCATTTTTTAATTTATCCATCAAATAGGAAACAATGGTATATTGGATGCTCGCACAAATATCTTCTATATTATCTTTGATAAATTCCGGATTTTTTTCAGTTTCCTTTTCGACAAAATACAATATGGAAGTTTTTAAACCGCTAAAGCTGAAATCCAACGGATTCACTTTTGGTTTAGGGAATTTAAAACGTTTTGGATTTCCTTGTTGCGCATATTTATCGATTAAAGGACCGCCGGGATAGGGGAGGCCTAAGATTTTTGCACTTTTGTCGAATGCTTCGCCCACAGCATCATCGATTGTTTTTCCGATGATTTCCATATCAAAATAATCAGAAACCTTGACAATTTGCGTATGTCCGCCGCTGATGGTCAGTGCCAGGAAAGGAAATTGAGGTGGTTTTTTATTTTCTTCTTTTATAAAATGCGCCAGAATATGTCCCTGCATATGGTTTACAGCAATCAATGGAATGTCCAAACTAAGTGCTAAAGATTTGGCAAATGACATTCCAACCAACAAGGAACCCAAAAGTCCCGGACCTTGAGTAAAAGCAATAGCAGATAATTGATTTTTGTCGATATTTGCACGGTGTAAAGCTTGGTGAACCACAGGAACAATATGTTGCTGATGTGCGCGTGAGGCAA
>CAZWVT010000040.1:0-14302 GCA_964636665.1 uncultured Flavobacteriaceae bacterium | reverse complement strand
TGTAAAGCTTGGTGAACCACAGGAACAATATGTTGCTGATGTGCGCGTGAGGCAAGTTCGGGAACAACTCCGCCGTACTTTTGGTGTACTTCTTGAGATGCTACAACATTACTGAGTATGTAACCGTTATGAATCACAGCGGCAGCAGTGTCATCACAAGAAGATTCAATAGCTAAAATATAAATGTCGGAAAGGTTCACTTTGAAAATTTAAAATGCAAAATTAAAACATAAATAGCGTATCAGAAAACTAATAAAAATTCTCAGTTGGATAATTGTTGGTATCGCAGCACTTTTTTTAGGATTGATTATCATTTTTTCAATCCCTTCAGTACAAACCTGGGCTGCAAATAAATTTACAACAGATTTAAACGAGCGCTTTGGAACTTCCATTCATGTGGCTCGACTGGGATTGAATTGGCGTGGTGAGATTGATATGCGCGAGGTTTATATTGCTGATCATCATAAAGATACGTTGATTTACAGCCATGAGCTTCAAACAAATATTTTAAGTCTTAAAAAAATTGTCGAAGGGAATCTCAACTTAGATAAAATCCGATTGGAAAAAGCGCACTTTTATCTAAAGACCTACAAAGGAGAAGAAATCGATAATCTTACGGTTTTTACCGATAAATTTGCTTCAGACAAAGAAAAATCCGGCAATCCTTTCTTACTATTCGGTCGCACCGTAAATCTTATTGACAGCAGAATAAAAATCATCAATGAAAATCTGGAGAATCCTGAGATTTTTGATTTTCAAGAAGTCAATTTATCAGGAAGAAAATTCAATATTGACGGACCGGATATCAGTGCAACGGTTGATGAAATGAATTTTTTCATCAAAGAGGGTATGAAAGTCGATAATTTGATGACAGATTTTGCCATTGGAAAGACTTATATGACGTTTAAAAATCTTTTGATGGAAACAGCCTCCGGAACAAAACTGCAAGGAGATGTGATTTTTGATTTTTCTGAAACGGAAAGCATGAGCAATTTTGAAAACGATGTTTTAATAACCGCTTCTTTAAATGAAAGCATTATCGCTTCGGAAGATTTAAATACGTTTTACAATGAATTCGGAAGCGGTCAGAAAATGCAAATTTCAACAGAAATAAATGGTCATCTAAATGATTTTCAAGCAAATAGAACACTGATAAGGATTGGCACTTCGGAATTTAGAGGAGATTTTGATTTTAAAAATTTAATCAATTCAGAACCTATCAGAATCAGCGCACAACATCATGACATTCAAACAAATTATTATGATTTGCGGCGTTTGATGCCGGAAATTTTTGGAAATTCACTTCCAGAAGAATTGAAAGAATTAAGAGATTTCCGTCTAACCGGAAATTCCTCTTTATTTGCTGATGAAATTCAAACAAACAGCAATTTGAGTAGTGCTATCGGTCGGGCGAGAATTGACTTGGTACTTGGAAATATTGAGAATATAGATAATGCCTATTACACGGGTAATTTGGAGTTGAATAATTTCAATCTCGGGCGGCTAACAAAAACAACTTCTTTAGGTCTGATTACCGGAAATGTTGAAGTAGCAGGACGCGGATTAAATCAAAATACCATCAATACAGAAATGACTGGAAATGTTAGAAATTTTTCATTTGAAGGATATACCTATAAAAACATAGAATTTTCGGGAAATTTCAAAAATCCCATTTTTGATGGAAATTTGGTTGTTGACGACCCCAATTTGCAATTAGAGTTTAATGGATTAATCGATGCAACTTTAGAACGAAACAAGTTGGATTTTCACGCAAGTATCATCTATTCCGATTTAAATAAACTCAATCTCATAAGCAGAGACAGCATTGCCGTATTTACCGGAGATGTAGTGGTAGATATGGAAGGGAACACGGTAGACAACGTTGCGGGCACCATCAATTTCAATCGTACGTTTTACCAAAATGAATACGATTATTTTTATTTCGATGATTTTACGGTTATTTCGACTTTTGATAATGAAGTTCGTACCATCGAAGTGAATTCCCCGGATATTTTAAATGGAAAAATAAGTGGCGAATTTATTCTAAAAGACATTCCGAATCTTTTTCAAAACGGAGTGGCGAGTATTTATGCAAACTATATTCCCAGAGAAGTTACTACCAATCAATACATCAATTACGATTTTGAAGTTTACAATAAAATTGTGGATGTTTTTATTCCGCAAGTAAAATTTGGAGACAATACGCGGATTAGAGGTGCTGTATATTCTGATGAATCCAAATTTGTTCTTGATTTCAATTCTCCCGAAATATTGCTTTTCAACAATTATATTGGAAAGTTGAGAATTAATATGGACAACGATAATCCGTTGTTTAACACCTACATTTCTGCGGATTCTATTTATACCGGATTTTATGAAATGACCGATTTAAATGTCATCAACAAAACGCTGAACGACACGATGTACATTCGGGGCGAACTCAAAGGCGGAAAAGAAAAAGAAGATTTATATCATCTTTCTTTGTATCATACTATTAATCAAGATGGAAAATCTGTAATCGGCGCAAAAAAATCCGATATTACTTACAAAGGAAACACTTGGCACGTCAACGAACAAAATAACCGTCGAAACAAGGTTGTTTTTAATGATAATTTTTCAGAACTCCATTTGGACAGCATCGTATTCAGTCATCAAGAAGAAATGATTCAATTGGCAGGAATGCTTCGCGATTCGACCTATAAAGATATAAAATTGAATTTTGATAATGTTAATATCGACCACATCACTCCGGATATCGACAGTCTGAAATTGGGAGGAAAAGTAAACGGGGAATTGAGTTTTCTACAAAAAGAAAAAGCATATTATCCGACTTCTTCCATTACGATAGAAGAGTTGTTTATCAATGAAATTCCTTTCGGAAATTTAGATTTAAACGTAGAAGGAAATGAAGATTTAACCCGATACACCATTGGTTCGTCGTTGACCTACCAAGGAAGAAAATCAATTTTTGCAGAAGGGAGGATTGATGTTGTAGGAGATGATTCGAGTATTCATTTAGATGTAGATATGAATCGATTTAATATTCAAGCATTTAGCCCATTCGGAGGTGATGTTATTTCTAACATTCGAGGTTATTTGAGCGGAAACGCCATTGTTTCAGGAAATTATAAATCACCGGATATTCGGGGACTTTTAACATTGAATCAGGGAGGATTGAAAATTCCTTACCTAAACACAGATTTTCAAATTGAAAACAATACGCCGATTAGTGTCAGCAAAAACAGATTTGAAATTGCACATACAACGCTCACGGATTCTAAATTCAATACAAAATCGGTGCTTTCAGGTTATGGCGGACATACCAATTTTTCGAATTGGGAATTGAATTTGCAACTTCAAGCACCGGAACGATTTTTAGTTTTGGACACTCCTGAAAGTGAAGATGCACTGTATTACGGAACTGCTTTTATGAGTGGATTGGTAACGATAAACGGACCGGTTGATCAGTTGGTTATTCACGCCGATGCCACCACCGAATCCGGCACGAGTTTTAAAATTCCGATTAGTGAGGTTGAATCCATAAGCGATGATTCTTTTGTGCATTTCCTTTCACCTGAAGAAAAAAGAGCAAGGATAGAAGGGCAGGGCACCGTAATCACAGAAGTTAAAAAAATGGTATTGGATTTTAACCTGAATATAAACAACAATGCCGAAGTCGAAGTGGTGGTGGATCAGGCAAATAATTCTACTTTAAAAGGCAGGGGAAGCGGGACTTTACTGTTGCGAATCGATACGGCAGGAAAATTTCTAATGTATGGTGATTTTGTGGTTTTTTCAGGTGAATTTGATTTTCGATACGGCGGTATTATTCAGCGGAATATTGCAGTAGTTCCGGGTGGTCTTATCGTTTGGAACGGTGCTCCGGAACGCGCCAATTTAGATTTGCAAGCAGTTTATAATACTGAGGCCAATCCATCAGTTTTATTGGATAATCCTACCATTAATCGAAAAATTCCGGTAGAAGTTTATGTCGGCTTAAACGGAGAATTGGAGCAACCGGGATTGTCTTTTGAAATTGAATTTCCTCGTGTGAGTTCTACGTTAAACAGTGAGCTTCAATTTAAATTGCAGACTGAAGAGCAACGACAAAATCAAGCATTGTTCTTACTGGCCTCAAATTCCTTTGTCGATGATAATTTTGGAGGAACAAACGCATTCGCCGGAACAGTTGCCGACAGAATGTCCGGACTTGTAAACAGTTTATTTGCCGACCAAGACGGAAAGTTTAAAGTTGGACTTGATTATTCAGTGGGTTCCAATTTACCTGATCAAGAAACAGCCGATAGATTTGGAGTTACTCTAAGCACACAAATCAATGAACGAATTTTAATAAATGGAAAAGTGGCCGTGCCGGTAGGAGGAACCACAGAAACATCAGTTGCCGGAGATATTGAAGTTCAATGGCTTATGAATCATGACGGAAGTTTGAGGATGAAATTCTTTAACCGTCAAGCAGATTTACAGTTTATCGGGGAAGATCAAATTTTTGAACAAGGTTTGGGACTTTCTTATTCCGTAAGTTTTAATACGGTAGAAGAATTAATGCGGAAACTCTTCAATAAAAAAGCACAACGTGAAATGGAAGTGTTGCCGGTTTTACCCGATGACAGCAGTTTTCCTATAGAATATCAAATAAATTCATCCGGAACAATTTCTGAAGAGGAGTTAATCAATCCAAATGCAAACGTTATTCCTGACCGTAATATTGAGGATTAAAGAAGTTGGATAAATATGATTCAGCAAAGAACCTCAATTTTTTTCATGCAAATTCCCAATAAAGAAATTACTTCCTGTATCTATTAATAAATCCAATAATTTAGTCTATTTTTGCACCCTTAAAATTTCGATAGACGATTTTTTATAAACATATTTTTATAAAGGTGTTCTCGAAGCTGATTTGTTTATGTCCAACAGGTGTTTTCAAAGCTTCTTAAAGCACCTGAGGATTAATTAAATTAAACAAATGACAGCATTTAAAAATTTAGGCTTGGAAGAAAATCTTCTGAAAGCCATTGCCGATATGGGTTTTGAAGAACCGTCGGAAATTCAAAAAAAAGCAATTCCAATTCTTTTAGACCGTGAAACCGATATGGTTTCTTTGGCACAAACCGGTACCGGAAAAACCGCCGCTTTTGGTTTTCCGATGCTTCAAAAGATAAACATCGATAGCAGAATCACCCAAGGATTAATACTTTCTCCCACGCGTGAACTTTGTTTGCAGATTGCCAAGGAATTGGAAAATTACGGAAAATATTATCCGGGACTCAACGTAGTTGCAGTTTACGGTGGCGCCAGTATTTCCGATCAAGCGAGACAACTTAAAAGAGGAGCTCAAATTATTGTGGCAACTCCCGGAAGAATGAAAGATATGATTGGTCGAAAGATGATTGATATCTCTCAAATTGAATATTGCGTACTCGATGAAGCTGATGAAATGTTGAATATGGGATTTTATGAAGATATTACCGACATCTTATCTCACACGCCTTCAGATAAAAGTACTTGGCTTTTCAGTGCAACAATGCCGAAAGAAGTTTCAACCATTGCCAAAAAGTTTATGCACACACCGGTAGAAGTTACTATCGGAACTAAGAATACAGGTTCGCAAAATGTCTCTCATGAATATTATGTAGTAAATGCAAGAGATCGTTATAATGCATTAAAACGTTTGGCAGATGCGCATCCAAATATTTTCTCGGTTGTGTTTTGCCGTACAAAAATTGAAACTCAGAAGATTGCCGAAAAACTTATTGAAGACGGCTATAATGCAGCGGCATTGCACGGCGATTTAAGTCAGAATCAGCGAGATCTGGTCATGAAATCTTTTAGAAATCACCAAATTCAGATGTTGGTGGCAACGGATGTCGCCGCAAGAGGAATTGATGTGGTTGACATTACGCATGTCATCAATTATCAGCTTCCGGATGAAATAGAAACTTACACCCACAGAAGCGGTCGTACCGGTCGTGCAGGAAAAACTGGAGTTTCTATTGTGATTGTTTCCAAATCCGAAGTGCGTAAAATCAAAGCCATTGAAAAAATAATTCAGCAGGAATTCCGTAAAAGAGATATTCCATCGGGAATTGAAATTTGTGAAGTTCAATTATTTCATTTGGCCAATACGATTAAAAATACAGAAATCAATCCTGAAATCAATCCATACTTGCCGGCTATTTCTGAGGTTTTAGAAGATTTTTCTAAAGAAGAATTGTTAAAAAAGGTATTTTCAGTTGAGTTTACACGATTCTTTAATTATTATCAAAATGCGAAAGATTTAAACATTTCTGACAGTAATGATTTTGGAGATTCGGATTCGGTGCGATATTTTATAAATGTCGGAGCCAAAGACGGATTTGATTGGATGAGTCTAAAAGACTTTCTAAGAGACTTGTTGCAGCTCGGAAAAGACGATTTATTCAAGGTTGACGTAAAAGACAGTTTTTCGTTTTTTAATACCGACAGCAAACATCGCGAAATGGTTTTTGAAGTATTTAAAAATTTTAAATTAAACGGACGAAACATCAACGTTGAAGAAAGTCAAGATACGCACAGCGGTAGAAACAGAGGAAGAAAAGGAGACCGACGTAAATCCGGTGGAGAATCCAGAAGAAGAAAAGGAAATTCACAATTTTCCGAAAGGAGAGAAGGCCGTTCGCGACGACGTGAGAAACCGTCAATTCCGGGAACAGGTGGAAAAAGACGAAGAAAATAATTACAGCAATTATTCAGCTATTTTAAAAAGGGCAAAATGCCCTTTTTTTATTTGGTCAAAACTTTATGCATTAGTAAAATAACATTGGGTTGTAACAAATTCTAATTTGAAAAGTTTCTGTTTTATAAGTTCATTTTATTTACGGCATCTGATAGATTTTTTTTAATTTGCTCGATTGATATTTTACACCGATGAATCAACTGAATTTTAAAAAATTTATACCGCATATCATTGCGTTTGTTCTTTTTGTTATTGCTGCATTGGCTTACTTTAATCCGGTATTGAGCGGAAAAGTTATTTATCAAAGCGATATCGTCCAGTATAATGGAATGGCAAAACAGCAAAATGATTTTCGCGAAGCCACAGGAGAGGAAACCTATTGGACCGATGCCGCTTTCGGAGGAATGCCGACCTATCAATTGGGCGCAAAATATCCCAACAATTACATCAAACAACTCGATCTCAGCATTCGTTTTTTACCGCGTCCGGCAGATTATCTTTTTCTCTATTTCATAGGAATGTACATTCTTTTGCAGGTACTTAAAATAGATTACAGATTGTCAATTCTCGGTGCATTGGCTTTTGGTTTTTCTACGTATTTGATAATTATTTTGGGCGTTGGTCATAATGCAAAAGCCCACGCCATCGCTTATATGCCTTTTGTTTTAAGTGGAATATTTCTCACTTTTCAAAGGAAATATCTCTGGGGATTTATTTTATTGACATTGTCAATGGGATTGCAATTGGTGGCAAATCACTTCCAGATGACTTATTATTTAATGATTCTGGTTTTGATTATCGGCATTGTTTATTTAATAGATGCCTTTAAGAAAAAAACAATACCGCATTTCTTTAAAGCCGTCGGAATTATGACGGTTGCCGTGCTAATTTCAATCGGAATGAATGCGACCAATATTCTCGCAACTCAAGAATATGCAAAAACTTCTACCAGAGGGCAAACAGAATTGACAATCAATTCTGATGGAACTCCTAAAGATTACCAAGACGGATTGGATTTCGATTATATAACAGAGTACAGTTACGGAAAATTAGAAAGTTTTAATCTGTTTATTCCTCGTTTTATGGGTGGAAGTTCCACCGAAAATTTACCCGAAGATTCCAAAACCGTTCAAGAATTATTAAGAATGGGAGCGTCGCCTCAGGAAGCACAGCATATTGCTCAGCAAGTTCCGATGTATTGGGGAGATCAAACCTTTGTAGGCGCTCCGGCGTATGTTGGTGCAGTGATTGTATTCTTATCAGTTTTGGCGCTTTTCCTGATAAAAGGCAGATTTAAATGGTGGATTACCTCAGCATTTTTACTGACCTTATTTTTATCTTGGGGTAAAAACTTCAGTGGATTGACGACATTTTTTATAGATTATTTCCCGATGTACAACAAATTCCGGGCTGTTTCATCCATTCAAGTAATTATAGAATTGATTCTTCCCATTTTGGCTGTAGTTGGGTTGCATCACTTTTTTAATAAATCCAATAGCATTGACGAAAAAAAGAAAAGCTTGATTTGGTCATTAGGAATTGTTGGCGGTCTAACTTTAATTTTCATTTTATTTGGTTCAAGTTTGTTTGATTTTGCCAGTCCGTATGACAGTTATTTCAGACAAGAACTCGGATTGCCATTTGTTGAAGCTGTTCGTGAAGACAGGTTGTCGCTATTTACTTCGGATGCCATTCGCTCATTGATTTTCGTAGTTTTGACAGTTGGTGTCCTTTGGTATTTTATGATTGATAAACTCAATAAAGGAATTGCAATTGTCGTGCTTTCAATTTTGACTGTAGTCGATTTGGTCGGAGTGGATCGTCGTTATGTTGACGATAAGTTGACAAAAGAAAATGGCATGCCTCAGTGGGTTTCGAAAAAAGAAATTCAAAATCCTTTTTCTCAAACAGCTGCAGATATTCAAATTTTGGAAGATGAAGACCATTTCCGAGTTTACGATGCAACAACCAATGCTTTCAACACAGGGCGCACCAGTTTTTACCACAAAGCTGTTGGCGGTTATCACGCTGCAAAACCCGGAAGAATGCAAGATTTGTTTGAGTTTTACATAAGCAAAGGAGATATAGGAATCCTCAATATGCTCAATGTAAAATACCTCATTATTCAGAATGAAGATGGCGGTCCCATTGCACAGCGTAATCCTTTTACAAACGGATCGGCCTGGTTTATCGATAATGTACAACCCGCAACAGATGCCAATGAAGAAATAATGCTTCTTGACAGTTTAAATACGAAAGAAACTGCAGTAATCAATAAAGATTTAATCGATAAAATTCCTTCGCAACAAATTCAAAGAGATACCACAGCTACAATTGAACTTTTTTCCTATCAACCGAATCATTTGATTTATGAAACAAATTCGGAAACTAATCAACTCGCTGTTTTTTCCGAAATGTATTATCCTTATGGTTGGAATGCGTATTTAAATGGAGAATTGACGGAGCATTTCAGAGCAAATTATCTTTTACGTGCGATGGTTGTTCCGGCAGGGCAACATCGAATTGAATTTAAATTTGAACCGGAAGTTATTCAGACCGGAAGTACGATTTCATTGATAAGCAGTTTGTTTTTCTTATTGATTGCGATTGGGGGAAGTGTGTTTTATTATAGAAAAAAGAATCCTGATTCTTTAGGCTGATGCGTGTACTAATCGTTACATATTATTGGCCGCCTGCCGGAGGACCCGGGGTTCAACGTTGGTTGAAATTTGTAAAATACTTGCCAAAATACGGAATAACTCCCATTGTTTTTGTTCCTGAAAATCCAACATATCCGATTCGAGATGAAAACTTGAATTCAGAAATTCCTGAAAATATTGAAATTTTAAAATTACCTATTCGTGAACCGTATGGTTTTGCAGAATTATTTTCAAAAAATAAAACCAAAACAATTAGTAAAGGAATTCTTCCAAAAGAAAAAATTTCATTTGTAGAAAAATTAATGCTTTTTATACGCGGAAATTTCTTTATCCCCGATGCGCGAATTTTATGGGTGAAACCATCGGTTAAATATCTTTTAAATTATCTTAAAAACAATCCCGTAGATGTAATCATTACAACAGGTCCACCACACAGTTTGCATTTAATTGGCTTGGAATTAAGAAATAAATTAAAGACCAAATGGATGGCAGATTTTCGGGATCCTTGGACAACAATACATTATCACAAAGCATTGAAACTGACTAATAAAGCAAAAGAAAAACATCTTCAATTGGAATCGGAAGTTTTAAAAAAAGCCGATAAAATCATTGTGACAAGTCCTTCGACAAAAAATGAATTTTCCGGTAAAACTAAACAACCTGTCGTTTTGATTACCAATGGTTTTGACAATGAAGCAGTAAATGAAATTATTCCGGATGCTGATTTTTCAATTGCGCATATCGGTACTTTGCTCAGCGAAAGAAATCCTGAGATTTTATGGGAAGTTCTCTCCGAGTTAATAAGTGAAAATAAAGTTTTTAAATCAAAATTAAAACTCAGATTTGCCGGTGTTGTAAGTCAATCTGTTGAAAATAGTTTAAGACATTACAATCTTGATTCTTATTCAGAAAATTTGGGTTATGTCTCTCATGAAGAAGCTATTCGTTTGCAAAGAAGCTCGGCTGTTTTATTGCTTTTAGAAATTGACAGTCCGGAAACCCGGGCTATTTTACCAGGAAAATTATTTGAATATCTATCTGCCAACCGACCGATTATTGCCATCGGTCCTGAAAAAAGTGATATTGAACTTATTTTGAAAGAAACGCAAACAGGTTCTTTTTTTGATGCTGATAAAAAGAAGGAATTAAAATGGGAAATTAAGCGTTTATTTGAATTATATCTTAAGAACAATTTGAAAACCGATTCCAAAAACATTGAAAAATATCATCGGAAAAATCTTGCAAAGACAATGGCAGCGGTGTTAAAAGAGATGAAAAAAATAAATTTTGATTAATAATTTTCAGCAATAAATTCAACGATTTCTTGAGCATCCGTTTTATAATCAAACCAATTTATTTCCGGATTTTTCCGATACCAAGTAAGTTGTCTTTTGGCGAATCTTCGTGTGTTCTTTTTGATTTCTGAAATGGCAAAATCCAAACTCCATTTTCCTTCAAAATATTCAAACAATTCACGATAACCTACAGTTTGCAATGCCGCATGATGACGATACGGATATAATTTTTCGGCTTCTTCCACAAGTCCGTCAGCAATCATTTGATTTACTCGCTTATTGATTCGGTCGTAAATAATTTCTCGAGCTGCTGTCAATCCAATATAACAATGATTAAAATTTCGTTTTCGAAGAGTATTTTTTCGGAATGAAGAATAGGGTTTTCCCGACAAGAAATAAACTTCCAAAGCGCGAATCAAACGATGCGGATTTTGAATGTCCGTAACTGCATGATACTCCGGATCAACCTTTTGTAATAATGATTGCAAAGAAGAAATTCCTTGTAATTCCAATTTCTCAGTTAATTCACGGCGCAGCGTGGGAGAGGAGGTCGGTAGGTCATCGAGTCCTTTTACGACGGCATCCGTATAAAGTCCCGAACCGCCAACTAAAATTAATTTTTCAAAAAGTATTTCCGAATTTTCAGGATAGAATTTTTCGTATATTAATTTAAGTGCATCGCGCTCAAAATCGCCGACACTGTATTGTTCTTCAATGGAATGCGAATGAATAAAATGATGCGGCACTGTGGCGAGTTCTTCTTGTGATGGAACGGCCGTACCAGTGCTCATTTCTCTGTAAAATTGTCGTGAATCAGAAGAAATAATTTCGGTTGAAAATGCTTGTGCCAATCGAATTGACAATGTGGTTTTTCCTATTCCGGTGGGTCCGACAATACAAATTAAAAGCCGAGAATTATTCATAAGTTTCCAAGCTTCAATAATTCCTGATTTGATTTTTTGTCTAAATTAATCACTTTCAAGAACTTGTTTTTCAAAAAATATTGCTGAACGATATGCGTGGCATTTGGAGCATCTTCCACAGCATTAAGAATGTTGTTTAAAATATCCGATTTAGTAATTTGATGATTTAAACTAAAGAAACCAAAACCTTTGACTTTTCCTCTTGAAATCCAAATTACGGAACGTTCTTCAACATTTCTGCCGTTTAGAATGAGTAAGGTATTTTTTTTATACAAGCTTTTTTCATCCAAAAATTGTTGAATGCTTTGATTGTACGTAATTGAATCTTCTTGACAACTTTTGGAAATATGAGTTGGATTTTTAAGATTGGTTCTTTTCAAGCAAAAATAATCTTCTCGGCTTAAAGACTCTAACGTTTCAACAGCTTGAGAATAATTGTCAAAAGTCAAAACAGGTGATTTCCTTCCGTCAGCATTACTGAGTTCTAGATAGAAATAACCATCATCATTTTTCTTTAAATTCAACTGATGTGTGTAAATCTTTTTTCCGGTAATCCGACGATTGTACAAAGCTTTGGTTGAGCGAATTGCTTCCAATTCGGCAAGTCTTGCAATCAATTCATTTCCTGTTAATTCAAAGGTAATCGAAGCCACTTCTTTTTGCAATCGTTTTGATTTCCGATTGTCATAAGTAAAATGTTGCAACAATCTTTTTCGGATATTTTTTGCCCTGCCGATATAAATAATTCGGTTTTGGATATTGTATAAAAAATAAATCCCAACTTTGGAAGGTGCTCTTTCAGCCATTGCAATCAGTCGTGGTTCGGGAGGTAATTTTTCGTTTGTTTTTAAAGTTTGAGAAATAATATTTTTACTGCTGTCTTTGCTCAACAACAATTTAAAAAGTGCCACAGTTGCTTGCGCATCTCCTTGAGCGCGATGGCGGTTAACAAGTGGAATTCCCAGATATTTTGTCAGCTTTTCTAAATTGTATGAAGGCAAATTAGGCAGTAACTTTTGAGAAAGTTCTACAGTACATAAACTTTCTCGTTGATAATCATAACCGAGTCTTGAAAATTCTTCGCGGAGAATTCGGCTGTCAAAAAGTGCATTGTGAGCAACTAAAATACATCCTTCGGTAATTTCGATTATTCTTTTGGCAACTTGGTAAAACTTCGGTGCACGAACCAACATTTCATTGGTGATTCCCGTTAACTTAACGACATAAGGTTGAATCGGTCGTTCGGGATTTATCAAACTCGCAAATTGATCGACGATTTCATGTCCGTCAAAACGATAAATGGCAATTTCAGTTATTCCTTCTTCATTGTATTTTCCGCCGGTGGTTTCTATGTCTAAAATTGCGTACAAATAAAATTGTGTTTTTAAAACGTGAAAAAAGAAATTGGAAAGAGGTTTTCTTACACGTAGTTTTTAATAATTTCGTTCGCCAAAAATAGCACTTCCTATGCGAACCATCGTACTGCCGTTTTTGATAGCAATTGGATAATCTCCACTCATTCCAATAGAGAGTACAGAAAACTGATATTTGGATTTTAACTTGTCATAAAACATTTGTATCCGCTGAAATTCTTCATTCAATTGGGTTTCATCTTCAGTAAAAGTAGCCATTCCCATAAATCCGATGATTCGAATATTTTTTAAAGCAGCAAGTTCGGGAGAATCGAGTAAAACTTGTGCTTCGTCTTCAGACATTCCGAATTTGCTGTCTTCTTCTGCAATTTTTATTTGTAGCAAACAATCAATGACTCGTTCATTTTTTTTTGCTTCTTTGTTTATTTCTTTAAGCAATCTCAACCTGTCAACTCCGTGAATCAAGCTGACGAAAGGCGCCATGAATTTCACTTTGTTCCGTTGCACATGCCCTACCATATTCCAAGAAATATCTTTTGGAAGTGCTTGCCATTTTTCTTCCATTTCTTGAATCTTATTTTCCCCAAAAATGCGATGTCCGGCATTGTATGCCTCCATAATTTCATCGACACTTTTGGTCTTGGAAATGGCAACCAAAGTGACATGTTCAGGTAATTCGGCTTTAATTTTATTTAAATTTTTCTCAATTGACATAATATTACTTTTCAAATTCATAAATCGTTATTCCGCATCGTAATTTTGGTTCAATATAAGTACTTTTGGGCGGCATTGTCGAACCTTCATCCGCTATTTTTTTTAGTTCTTCGGTGGTAACCGGAAGCAGACCGAATCCAACTTCATAAGTTTCGGAATCTACCATCGTTTGTACATACGCCAGTTCGCGTTTGCCGTGCACGTATTCAATTCTTCGATCGTTTCGCAAATCTTCGATATTCAGAATAGGTTCTAAAATGGTTTTATAAAGAATATATGCATCTAAATTTTCCAAAGCATTTTTTCCATTATATTTTGATTTTCGAAGTGTAAGCGAATAATATTCACCGTCCAGATACATGCTGAATTGATGTTTCTCATACGGTTTAAAATATTCCAAACCTCGATTTTCTATCCGATAGAACTCATCAAGTTTAATTAGAAATTCTTCTTTTTTCAAACCATTTAAATCACGCACCAAACGGTTAAATTCAAATATTTTTAAATCGCTTTCGGGAATGAGATAGCACATAAAATAATTGTAAGCTTCTTCTCCGGTATGATGTGGATTATTTTTGCGTAAATCTTTTGCAAGTAAAGAGGA
>CAZWVT010000039.1:0-18758 GCA_964636665.1 uncultured Flavobacteriaceae bacterium | reverse complement strand
TAAAATTTATTTGTTTCTTTTTCTATCTGTTTCTTTCAAAAGAATTTTTCGAAGTCTTAAATTTTTAGGCGTAACTTCCACATATTCATCCTTTTGTATATACTCCAAAGCTTCTTCTAATGAAAATTTTGTCGCAGGCACAATGCGCGCTTTATCATCGGATCCCGAAGCACGAACGTTTGTCAGTTTTTTTGTTTTGGTTACGTTAACCACCATATCTTCATGGCGGCTGTTTTCCCCGATCACTTGACCTTCGTAAATATCTTCGCCCGGATCAATGAAGAAGCGGCCTCTTTCTTGTAATTTATCGATTGAATAAGGAATGGCTGTTCCGGTTTCCATAGAGACCAAACTTCCGCTTTGACGTTCGGGAATACCACCTTTAAGCGGTTGATATTCCAAAAATCGATGAGTCATAATGGCTTCTCCTCCGGTTGCTGTCAACAATTGATTTCGCAATCCGATAATGCCGCGAGAAGGAATGATAAATTTACAAACCATTCGTTCGCCTCTATTTTCCATACTAATCATCTCTCCTTTTCGAATCGTAACCATATTTACGGCAGTACCGCTCATATTTTCAGGAAGATCTATGGTCATTTCTTCAACCGGCTCACACGAGACGCCATCAATCTCTTTTATAATTACTTGAGGCTGCCCAATTTGCAATTCATAACCTTCGCGGCGCATTGTTTCGATGAGCACAGAAAGGTGTAAAACGCCTCTGCCGTAAACCATAAATTTATCGGCGCTATCTGTTTCTTTGACACGCAACGCAAGATTCTTCTCCAATTCTTTTTCCAATCTTTCCTTGATATGGCGCGAGGTTACAAATTTCCCGTCTTTCCCAAAAAAAGGAGAATCATTAATCGTAAAAAGCATACTCATTGTCGGTTCATCGATGGTGATGGTAGCCATTGCTTCCGGATTTTCACTATCCGCAATGGTATCGCCGATATCAAATCCTTCAAGCCCTACAAGCGCACAAATATCTCCGGCTTCTACACGGTTGACTTTTCTTCTTCCCATTCCTTCAAAAACATGAAGTTCCTTGATTCTGGATTTTATGATTTTTCCATCTCTTTTTACCAATGAAATCGGCATCCCCTCAATCAAAGTTCCACGTTGCAATCTTCCGATGGCTATCCGACCGGTATAAGAAGAGTAATCCAAAGACGTAATAAGCATTTGCACACTTCCCTCTTCTACTTTGGGAGAAGGAATATGTTCTAAAACCATATCTAATAGTGGTTCAAGATTATCCGTGGGTTTTCGCCAGTCTTCACTCATCCACATTTGCTTGGCAGAACCGTAAACCGCAGGGAAATCCAATTGCCATTCTTCTGCTCCAAGATCAAACATCAAATCAAAAACTGCTTCGTGAACTTCGTCGGGCGTACAATTTTCTTTATCCACTTTATTGATAACCACACATGGTTTTTTCCCTAAGGAAAGTGCTTTTTGAAGCACAAAACGGGTTTGAGGCATAGGACCTTCAAACGCATCTACGAGCAATAAAACGCCGTCTGCCATATTGAGAACACGTTCTACTTCACCTCCAAAATCCGCGTGTCCGGGCGTATCAATAATATTAATTTTTGTGTCTTTATAAATAACAGATACATTCTTTGCAGTAATGGTAATTCCGCGCTCGCGTTCCAAATCTTCATTGTCCAGAAACACTTCTTCCCCTGATGAATGCTGGTTGGAATTTTTGCAAAAGTTCATAATCTTGTCAACCAAAGTAGTTTTGCCGTGATCGACGTGAGCAATAATAGCGATGTTTTTAATTTTCATATAACGATTTCTCCCTAATTTTTTAGAGGGTGCAAAAATAATGAATTTGACCTTTACTTTTAATACAATCTGAAAATCAATTTAAAAGAATTTTTAAATTCCATAAATTTTATGATTACCCATTATATCCAAGAGTGTCGGAAACAAAATTTTATCTTTGTATAAAATAACAATTCATGACAGCTATTCATATTATCGATTTAAATTTTCTAAACCTATCCAAAGCAATAGCTTCTTTTCTTATTCCTTCTGACGATGGGCTTATTTTAATAGAATCCGGTCCGGAAACTACTTATTTCACTTTAAAAAATGCAATTATCGAAGCAGGTTATAACCCCGATGATATCAAGCATGTATTACTTACTCATATTCATTTTGACCATGCCGGAGCAGCGTGGAAATTTGCAGAAAAAGGAGCTAAAATTTACGTTCATCCGATTGGATTGCCACATTTGGAAAATCCGGAAAGGTTGTGGAACTCGGCTAAACAAATCTACAAAGATTCCATGGAAACACTGTGGGGAAGTATGAAACCAATTCTTTCAGAAAATCTAATTGCTGCCGAAGACGGAGATGAAATTATCATCGGGCAACATCAATTTAAAGTTCATTACACACCCGGTCATGCCATTCATCACAATGCTTATCAAACCGGAAATGTTGTTTTTGCCGGAGATGTTGCAGGCATAAAAATCAAAAACGGACCGATAACTCCGCCTTGTCCACCACCGGATATTGATTTAGGCGCATGGAAAAAATCTATTAAAAAATTAAAATTGCTTAACGCAAAAAAAATGGTGCTTACGCATTTTGGAATTGTAGAAAATCCGAGTCAACATTTAATGGAATTAGAAACCATTCTTGATGATTGGTCGGCATGGATGAAACCTTATTACGATTCAGGTGAGAGTCCGGAAAAAATTACTCCTAAATTTATAGAATACACCAACAATCAATTGCGTCAAGCCGGAGTAAATGAAAATGACATCGAACGCTATAACAAAGCAAATCCCAGTTGGATGTCGGTTATGGGATTGTTGCGCTATTGGAAATTAAAAGATCAAGGCAGGTTGTAGTTTATTAGTCATTACCGAATAAGATGCGCTTATGATATGGGACTTGCGCAACCGAAAATTCAGGAAAACACTCTTAATCAAAAAAACCTCCTTAGCCGAATACTAAAGAGGTTTTATAATTATTAATTTTATTTATTCTATCTTATTTCTGTCTCTACTCTTCCACATCTCAGCATTTTATCACCGAAATAGGGATTCAATATTTTTTTGTCGGTACTCACCCAATAAGCTCCTCTGTCATTAAAAGCCATGGGGCAATATTGCCTGTAAACTGTTCCGGATTCAATGTTTCCTTCGATGGTTTCTACTATCCAGCTGCTGATATTTTCAAATCCTCTTCGTTGCATTTCAATTTCGTCAGTTTGTGACATTGTAGTAAGTATTCCTTCAACTTCTTCAGTGTCTTCAATTGAGCTTATCGTAATTTGATTCAGCAAATCCAAGGAAACTTCCTGACCTTTTTGCCCGTCTGTATTAATCAGCGCATTTTGGAGTTGAATGTATTTATTAAAGATTTTAGCAACATCTTCATCTTTAAATACCACATCTCCGTCAGCCACGGCATACACTTCTTGTTGGTCGGGTCTGTTATCAATGGTTACAACTTCCGGTTCTGATTCTTTTGAATTTGTTTTTGAATCTTTACAAGAAACAGCTGTAAAAAAGACCAATAACAATGCGATTGTAGAAATATTTTTCATAGTTTTCATTTTTTTAATTCTTTGTCTGATTTTATTTAAACAATACAAATATATAATTTTTTTTTAGTTGAGATTTTTCTTCTGAAAATAGAAAGCGGGCAGCAATAACAATAAAAATACCGGATGGATTAAAAAACGTCTGATATAAAAAAGTGCCCAAGGATCGGTATCGGAAGTCGCTGTATTCAATATTGCTGAAAAAGGAATCAGAAGCATTACGAATAGTGCCAAATAAATGAATCCGGATAACTTTAGAATTTCTCCATCTTTAAAAGCCAGCCATATTATTGCCAGAGAAATGATTGTATTTAGTAAATACCGAACTGCTACATTAAAATGAAGTCTCCATAAATCCATTTCGGGAATCGGAAGTTTTTTGTAATCTCCTTTAAAATAATCCAACAGCGGATCATAGAATAATACGCCTTCAAAATACCTGAGCAAGAGCAACAAGAAAACAAAAATCAATATCAGGAAAACGCTTATATATTTATTCATTTTGCAGTTTCCGCATTAATATTCCTAATCCATACAAGCCATAAAATCAATACCATTCCGTAAATTATAGCCGGAAAAACAATTCCGTGAAGTGTATCTTGATATTGGGGAAATTTATAAAGTGCCACAGTCAGGAATGCTATTCTCAAAACATTTACGACATAAATCAGCGCCATTCCTGCTAATAGAAATAAAAATGTCTTTTTAAAACTTTGTGCAAAAGAAATTACAAATGAGACAAACAAAATAATCACACTAATGGCGTTACAACCTTCCACCACATTTACTGAATATTTTCCATCTATTGTCAGCAACATTCCTTCCCGAACCCGATATTCTGACAGTGCTGCTTCGTATCCGAAAGTATGAAGAACTGCTGCACTTTGCTTGGCTACCAAATTGGTAAAGAAATCGGGATAGTACGAACTGTCAGCAGAAGCTTTTAAATAAAAGGAATAAAGACCGCTCAACAGTAGATAAGCCCCGAAAAACAATACGATAAATCGGATAACGGCTTTATACTTGATAAAAATCTCTTTCAACTTATAATATTTTTAACAAATATAATTTATTTCATTGAGCAATCTCTAAATTCCGATAAAAACAAATTCAGATTTTACATTCCCGTTCTAATGGCTTCCACAGGATCTAATCGCGAAGCAGAAACCGCCGGCAGAATTCCTGAAATCAGTCCGATAACTGCAGAAATTGATGCTCCAATAACCATGTTTTGGACAGACAGGACAAAATCGAAATCCCCGGTAAATTGCGAAACTAATTTTGCAGCAATAAATACCATAATCAATCCGATGATTCCGCCTATTACGGCAAGAATGACAGCTTCAAAAAGAAATTGAAACAAAATAAATCTGTTTTTTGCTCCCAAAGATTTTTGAATTCCAATCAAATTGGTGCGTTCTTTTACGCTTACAAACATAATATTGGCAATTCCAAATCCGCCTACCAAAAGTGAAAACCCACTAATCACCAATCCAATTAAGTTCATCGTTCCGGTAATTTCATCAATAAATGCAGTGAAACCTTTCATTTCATTGATAAAAAAAGTATCTACCTGATCGGATTTAATTCCTCTTTTAATCCGCATATTTTGTGTTATCAAGGCTTTAAATTCATCGACATCTGCATCTTTCTCAGGTTTTAGGACAATTTGCGGAAATGTGCTTTTATTGTTACTCCCGTAAATACGCATAGCAACAGTTACAGGAATGTACACCGCATCATCTTTTGAAGCTCCAAAAATTCCGGTTCCTTCTTTTTTTAAGACTCCGATAACCGTAAATTTTCTTCCGTAAATCCTCAAGTTTTTACCCACAGCTTGTTGCGGACTTCCATATAATTTGCGTGCAACTGCATCTCCCACTACTGCTACCATCGAACCGCTATGAGATTCCGCGGCATTAAAAAAACGACCTTCTTCAAACTTTAAATCTTCAATTTCGTAATAACCATCGGTAACCGTGCCGATTATGGCATTGTCAATCTGAATTTCTTCGTATTTCACAGGTTCGCTTGGAACATTCAAGCTATAAGTTATTGCCCCAATATTCGGAAGATTCCTTTCTAAATATTGAAATTCATCATAAGTTATCTGGGGAAATTGTTCCCACCTCCATCGTGGAATATCAGTCGGACCAAAACTCATATGCGTAAGCACCATCGTACTCATATCAAGTCCGCTGATTGAACTCTCGATCTCCTTTTTTAAGGAATCTACCGCTGCTAAAATTGCAATAATGGAAAAAATACCAATAGTTACGCCTATCAAAGACAAAAATGTTCGCAACTTATTATTGCGTAACGCATTGATTGCAAAAGCAAAACTTTCCTTTAATATTCGGAGATAAATCAACATAAGCCGTTTATTTACTTAAAAAGTGTAAAACTAAAACTTTCTTTTTCCACATAAAAAAAAGCTTCATAAATAAAGACGTTTTACATCTTGTAATGTTACAAATTTACTATTCAATTATGTACTTTTGCATTTTGAAATTTGCATATACTTTTTTTATTTTTTAAATGAACAATCCTAAAAAAATTCAAGCCGCTTTAATCTCTGTTTTTGATAAAGAAGGTTTGGCTCCTATCGTAAAAAAACTTCATGAACAAGATGTTACACTTTATTCTACGGGAGGTACTGAGAAATTTATTAAGGAAATGGGAATTCCCGTTATCGCTGTTGAAACCATAACAGGTTATCCTTCTATTTTAGGAGGTCGCGTAAAGACGTTACATCCTAAAATTTTTGGCGGAATTTTAAACAGACAAAAAAATCCCGAAGATGTTCGGGAAATGTCTATGTTTTCACTTCCTCAATTGGATTTGATAATCGTTGATTTGTATCCTTTTGAAGCTGCCGTTGCCGAAAATGCATCAGAAGAAGAAATTATTGAGAAAATCGATATCGGCGGAATTTCATTGATTCGCGCTGCAGCCAAAAATTATGAAGATACAGTTTGTATTTCTTCTCAAGACAACTACGGTGAATTTCTTCAATTATTAGAAACTCAGAAAGGAGAAACCTCAGAAGAACAACGAAAGTATTTTGCACGTAAATCTTTCCTTACTTCTTCCAAATACGACACAGCGATTTATAATTATTTCAATCAATCCGAAGCATCTGATTCTTTTGATGGAGTTCTGAACAATTTTAATTCGGATAAAAACATTCCATTGCGTTATGGAGAAAACCCACATCAAAAAGGCACTTTCTACGGAAATTTTGATGAGATGTTCGATAAACTTCACGGAAAAGAATTGAGTTACAACAATCTTTTGGATGTTGATGCCGCCGTCAACATGATGTCGGAATTTCAAAATGAATCACCGACTTTTGCTATTTTAAAACACAACAATGCCTGTGGTCTTGCCCAGCGCGAAACCGTTTTGGAAGCTTATGAAGCCGCACTTGCCGCAGATCCGGTTTCGGCATTTGGAGGAATTTTGATTAGCAATGCTCCTATCGATAAAGATGCAGCCAAAGAAATCGATAAATTATTTTGTGAGGTGGTAATCGCTCCACAATTTCAACCCGAAGCATTGGAGATTTTAAAATCCAAAAAGAACAGAATTATTCTTATCCTTAAAAAATATGCACTTCCGGAAATTACATTGCGTTCTTGTTTAAACGGTACGCTTGTTCAAAATCGCGATATGATTACGGATTCAAAAGATATTTTAACATACCCGACCAACAACAAACCCTCCGATAATGAGTTAGATGATTTACTGTTTGCATCTAAAATTTGCAAGCATACAAAAAGCAACACCATCATTTTAGTGAAAGGACGACAATTAATGGCAGGCGGAACAGGACAAACAAGTCGTGTAGATGCACTTAAACAAGCTATTGAAAAAGCGCATTCATTTAAGTTCAATCTGGAAGGTGCCGTTATGGCGAGTGATGCTTTTTTTCCGTTTCCGGATTGTGTAGAAATTGCAGACAAAGCTGGAATTACTGCTGTAATCCAACCCGGAGGTTCAATAAAAGACGAGCTGAGCATTGCTTATTGCAACGAACACAAAATGTCGATGGTCTTTACCGGCGTTCGCCATTTTAAACATTAAATTTAAATACATTTGTTTATATTTATAACCTATTCAATACTGCCAATATAGCCTATGGGTTTTTTTGATTTCTTAACGGAAGATATTGCATTTGATCTTGGCACAGCCAATACACTTATCATACATAACGACAAAGTTGTGGTTGATGCTCCTTCTATTGTAGCACGCGACCGCACCACAGGAAAAATCATTGCAGTGGGGCGTGAAGCTGCCATGATGCAAGGGAAAACACACGAGAACATCAAAACCATTCGTCCCCTTAAAGACGGAGTTATCGCCGATTTCGATGCCAGTGAAAAAATGATAAACATGTTTATCAATGACATTCCGGCATTAAAAAAACGATGGATAAAACCTTCTTTGCGTATGGTTATTTGTATTCCGAGTGGCATTACTGAGGTAGAAATGCGAGCTGTAAAAGAAAGTGCCGAGCGTGTTAACGGAAAAGAAGTATATCTTATTCCCGAACCTATGGCGGCAGCTATCGGAATCGGCGTGGACATTATGCAGCCCAAAGGAAATATGGTTGTGGATATTGGTGGAGGAACTACCGAAATTGCAGTTATCGCTTTGGGCGGTATCGTTTGTGACCGTTCGGTGAAAATTGCAGGTGATGTTTTTACCAACGACATTGTATATTATATGCGTACCCAACATAATTTATACGTTGGAGAACGCACTGCCGAAAAAATAAAAATACAAATTGGAGCTGCTACCGATGACCTTGAAGTACCGCCGGATGAAATGAAAGTCCAAGGAAGAGATTTGCTTACCGGAAAACCAAAACAAGTCGAGGCTTCTTATCACGAAATTGCAAAAGCCTTGGACAAATCCATTCTCCGTATTGAAGATGCTGTTATGGAAACACTTTCACAAACACCACCCGAACTTGCAGCCGATATTTACAATACCGGAATTTATCTGGCAGGTGGCGGATCGATGTTGCGCGGACTCGACAAACGCTTATCTCAAAAAACAGAATTGCCTGTGTATATTGCCGAAGATCCATTGCGCTCTGTTGTAAGAGGAACAGGAATTTGTTTGAAAAATTTAAACAAATACAAAAGCATTCTAATCAAGTGATTTTTAAGTAATCCATCGCATTTACTTTTTTATTATGTCACTATGAGATAAGAGTAAAATTTGTAAGAAAGAGAAGAATAGACAGAAATGCAGCAGATAATTTATTTTTTTATCAAAAATCGGAATTTCCTGCTTTTTGTATTTCTATTTTCAATTGCAACTTATTTTACCATACAAACACACAATTATCACAGTGACAAATTTTTAAGTTCTGCCAATGTAATTACCGGAAGTATTTACAATTTCAAGAGCAATATTTCCTCCTATTTTTCTCTTGCAAGTGAAAATAAAAAACTGCTTGAGGAAAATGTATATTTAAGAAAGCAAATCGAATATTACAAAGATATCACCGAACCAACAGCAATAGACACCACTGTCTTTCCCTTATTTGAGTATCAAACTGCTAAAATCATTAATAACAATTATTCATACACCAAAAATTATATCACTTTAAACAAAGGTACACGTGACGGTGTAGTTACCGATATGGGAGTCATTTCCAGCCGGGGACTGGTGGGAATCGTCAGTCGTGTTTCTGAAAATTTTTCTACCGTTCAATCCATATTGAACACCAACAGCAGAACCAATGCAAAACTTAAAAAGTCCGGACATTTCGGAACACTCACCTGGAATACAAATGTGCCAAACGTTGTTCAATTGATTGATATTCCGAGGTTGGTAAATATTCAAGAAGGAGATACGATTGTTACAGGAGGAAAATCGGTAATCTTTCCGGAAGGCATCTTAATCGGAGTTGTTAAATCTTTCAAACCTGATGATATGGATGAGAATTATTACATTATTGATGTCGATTTATTTACAGATATGACAAGTCTTGAGAGTGTTTATTTGATAAAAAATAATTTTGCAGAAGAACTTCATGAATTAGAAATGTCTGTAACCGATGAATAGCAATCAGACCTTTATATATATCCTTCGATTTATCACCCTTGTTTTGGTTCAAGTCTTTTTGTTGAACAACATCAACCTCTACGGTTATATCAATCCCTACATTTATCTGCTTTTTATTCTTCTTTATCCGTTTAATGGAAACAGCACTTTATTGATAATTTGGAGTTTTTTTTTAGGATTGTCTATAGATGTTTTTGAGGACAGTGGTGGAGTTCACGCCGCCGCATCGGCATTTATAGCTTATTTACGTCCTTATATCTTAAAATTTTCTTTTGGCTTGAGTTACGAATACAATGTTGTCAAAATTTCAAAAGCATCTGTTCCTGAGAAATTAACCTATTTGGCAGCGATGATTTTTTTGCATCATCTGGTATTGTTTATGATGGAAATCTTTAGTTTTAACCACATGTTCTTGGTTTTAAAATCTACTGTTTTCTCAGGAATCTTTACTTTTATTTTAATATATTCCAGCATTGTATTATTTGGTAATAAATCAGAATGAGAAGATTGGTTTTAATAGGTTTGGTATTAGCAACCAGCGTCATTTTGGTCGCACGACTTTTTTATTTGCAAATAATAGACACTTCTTCAGAATCTCTCTATCATAACAATGCCGTCAAAACAGTTTACGAATATCCTCAACGCGGTTATATTTTTGACAGAAACGGAGAATTGCTCGTCGCCAATCAGCCTTCCTATGACGTAATGGTCGTACCTCGCGAAATCAAAAATTTAGATACGCTGGAATTGTGTCAACTTTTAAAACTCTCCAAAGAAGATTTAGAAGATATTTTAAGCAAAGCTTGGAATTATTCTCCGCGACTTCCATCGGTTGTTATTCCCCAATTGAACAAGGCGGAATATGCAGTTTTATCTGAGAAAATGTTTAAATACCAAGGGTTCTATATTCAGCGGCGTTCTTTGAGAGATTATCAAGTAAATCATTCTGCCAATGTCTTAGGATATATTGCCGAAGTAAATCAGGCTACATTAGACAACAATCCATATTATCAGGCAGGAGAGTTAATCGGAACAGCCGGAATCGAAAAACAATATGAAGATGTGCTGCGCGGTTCAAAAGGAGTGAAATTTATTCAGCGAAATCGTTTTAATCAAGAGATTGGACCTTACAAAGATGGAATTTTTGATACTTTACCCCAACGCGGGCAAGACATTCAATTGACCATTGATTCCCGGCTGCAAGAATACGGAACACAGTTGATGAAAAATAAACGCGGTGGAATTGTCGCTATCGAACCTGCTACAGGAGAGATTCTCGCATTAATTTCAGCTCCAAATTACGACCCCGGATTATTGGTTGGTCGGGAACGATCCAAAAATTTTACCAGACTTTGGTACGACACAATTTCAAAACCTTTGTTTGACCGTGTTTTAATGGGCGAGTATCCGCCGGGTTCTCCTTTTAAAGTACTTACCGCACTTATCGGACTGGAAGAAAATGTAATCACACCATCAGAAGCGATGTCTTGTTTTCGTGGTTATCATTACGGTCGAAACGGTTTCCTCCGGTGTCATTATCATACCTCCCCTGTAAATATTGTCAGTTCTATTGCAACGAGTTGTAACACATATTTTTCAGTCGCATATCGGCGATTTGTAGAAAAATATAAATCGCCACAAGAAGGAATAGATAATTGGAGAAAACATCTGGCAAGCTTCGGTTTGGGTGATTTTTTAGGTTATGACCTTCCTACCGGCAGACGCGGATTTATTCCGAACTCTGAATTTTATAACCGCGCCTATCCCAATAACCGATGGTATGCAACAGCGACAATTTCAAACGCAATCGGACAAGGAGAAGTTTCCTTGACACCGATTCAGATGGCAAATATGACTGCCATAATCGCCAATAAAGGTTGGTATTATACGCCACATATCCTCAAAAAAGTTATCGATCCGGATACGCTTTCACAACAATTTAAAGAAAAACATATTACGACTATTTCACCCCAGAATTTCAATCCGATTATAAAAGGAATGCACGATGTTTATAGATATGGAACAGCCTCCCATCTCCGCATTCCGGATATTGAAATAGGCGGTAAAACCGGAACTGTTGAGAATTATACTCGGATTGACGGACAGCGAGTCCAATTGACAGACCATTCCATTTTTGTAGCTTTTGCTCCACTTGACAATCCTAAAATTGCCCTTGCAGTATTTGTAGAACACGGTTATTGGGGTTCAAGATGGGCAGGTAGAATTGCCGGGTTGATGATTGAAAAATATCTAAAAGGAGAAATCACCAGAACTGATATGGAAAAATTTATTCTGGAAGGAAGTTTGGAAGAAGAATATGCAAAACCTCATAGCGGCAAACCATTTACAATCAACAATTAATGAAATCAAAAACTACGACATTGCGATTTGATTGGCTGCTTATTTTATTGTATTTCGCCCTTGTTTTTATAGGCTGGCTGAATATTTATTCTGCTTCGTTAAATGATGATGCCACCGGTTATTTTGATTTAAGTCAAATCTACGGAAAACAAATGCTCTGGATTGCATTGAGTTTTATCTTAATTCTTTTTGTCCTCGCCATTGACTCTAAATTTTACGAACGATTTGCAAGTGTAATTTACCTGATTTCCATAGTTTCTTTAATCGGTTTATTCATTTTTGGAAAAAATATCGCCGGACAAACTGCATGGTACAGCTTTGGAAGTTTTAGCATTCAACCCAGTGAATTTGTAAAAGCAACTACAGCCTTGGCTTTGGCAAAATATTTAAGCGATATTCAAACGAATTTAAAAGAATTTCGTTCGCAAATTAATGCCTTTTTAATTCTTACCATTCCGATGTTGCTTATTCTACTACAACCAGATCCCGGAAGCGTATTGATTTATTTGGCTTTTTTCTTTCCGCTTTATCGCGAAGGACTTTCCGGTCTGTATCTCACAATCGGCGCTACCGCAGCAATCTTATTTGTCGTTACACTTTACACCGATACGTGGTGGATTGTAACTCTCGGAATTATTGTAATTGGTGCTTTTGCTTATTTTATCAATGGCAAACGACGTCCGAATTTGATGAAATATATTTTAATCATCTTGGCCGGAACTGCATTTACTTTTTCAGTAGATTACATATTTGACAATGTCTTTAAGCAACACCATCGTGATCGTTTTAATATCGTACTCGGCAAAGAAATCGATCAAAGAGGTATTGGATATAACACGCATCAAAGTGAAATAGCGATTAGTAACGGCGGTTGGTTTGGAAAAGGATGGACAGAAGGAACTCAAACCAAAGGAGATTTTGTTCCGGAACAACACACGGATTATATTTTTAGTACTGTAGGCGAAGAATGGGGTTTTATCGGTAGCTTGGCAATCATTCTCCTTTTTGTTGGATTGATATCGCGCATTATTGTTCGGGCAGAAAAACAGAAAAACCAATTTGCTCGCATCTATGGTTACAGTGCTGCAGCCATCATTTTTGTTCATTTTGCGGTAAACATTTCCATGGTCATCGGAATTTTTCCCACAGTTGGTATTCCGCTTCCGTTTATAAGCTACGGAGGTTCTGCTTTATGGGGCTTTACAATTCTGCTGTTTATTTTTATAAAATTAGATGCGACAAACTTTCATTACGCATAATTTAAGAAATTATCAGCTTCTCACATCAAGCGCATCGCGCAAAGCATTTCCAATCAACATAAAAGCTGTTACCAAACTCATTATGGCAATTCCCGGAATAAGCGCAAGAAATGGTTTCCCCAGAACAATGTGTGCATAATGGTCTTTGATTATGCCTCCCCAACTTGGCATAGGCGGTTGTGCGCCGATACCTAAAAATGACAATCCGCTTTCCACTAAAATCGCACTGGCAAAATTTGCAGCAGAAATTATAATAACCGGTGCCAAACTGTTGGGTAAAACATGCCGTGTTACGATTCTAAAATCTTTAAACCCCAAAGCATTGGCGGCTGTGACGAATTGCATTTGTTTTACGCTCATTACTTGTCCGCGAACAACACGTGCAACTTCTACCCACATTGTCAAACCTACAGCGACAAAAACTTGCCAGAATCCTTTTCCCAACGCCAGAGTAATAGCGATTACCAATAAAAGTGTAGGAATAGACCAAGTTACATTTATCAGCCACATGATGACTGCATCGGTTTTTCCTCCAAAATAACCGGCTATTGCTCCAAGTGAAATTCCTAAAATCAAAGAAATTAATACGGCTATAAATCCAATGGCAAGGGAAATGCGCATTCCGATTATAATGCGACTCAGTAAATCGCGTCCGTATTTATCGGTGCCAAGCCAAAAGGTTTTATCGCTTATGTATTTTGAAATTATCTCTTTGCTTTGATTGGCATCCGGAAATAAATTCAATGAATATGTTTTTACCAAACCCGGGCTTCCGTCGGGGGTATATTCGGTAATTTCAATTCCATTGTCAATTTCTCGATAAGAATATATTGGAATCTGCAAATCGGGGGAAGTATCTCCAAAAAAGAGAATGTCCGGATATGATTGGTTGTTTATCTCTGAAGGAATGGATAACATCTGCACCTTAAATCCCGGATTTTTAGAATGAATGGAAAGGTGCATTTGATTGGCATTTCGTGAATTATCCGGAACAATGGCATAAGCAAAAATAGCAACTACTACACTGATGCAGATAAAAATAAAACTGTAAAATCCCCAGGAATTTTTTCTAAACTTACGAAACGCAAGTTGTAGTAAAGATGCCGATTTTTCCATATTGCCAAAGTTACCATGTAGTTTGCAAATAAAAAGACCTTAAAAAAAATTCTTTAAGGTCTTTTTATTGCTTTTAAAACCGGATTTTATTTGGGCACTTTATTTGTTTTGGCAGTTTTTACATCGGTCAGCAAATCCATTAACACATAAACTGCTTCTTCAACGTAAATGTCTTTTTTCAGATTTTTATACCAACGGTTTCGTTTTTCTGCCAAGGTTGTATCTTGTTCCATTTCACGGATTTCATGAGGAAGCGCATTGAAATCCATATTATTGTTGTAATCATCCATTACTTCATAGCGTTCCAATTCTTCCTTACGTGTATTCATATCCGCTTTATAAGTTTCATAATTTAAACTTATTTGATTGTTATCTCTTTGTTGTTTTAGCCATTTGGCATTTTCGTCAATAAGCTTGATATGCTCATTTTCTTTGATTCTCAGATTGCTCTTTGTAATGGCTTTATTTAAATCTAATGTTCCTTTCCACTGTTTATAGTTTGCAGGTTTTATCTTATCATAAGGCAGCGGATTGTCATAATCTCTTTCTCCCAAATCAAAATAACTGTACCTATCCGGAATCACAATGTCGCTTTTTACGCCTTCCAATTGTGTCGAACCGCCGTTAATTCGATAAAACTTTTGAGAAGTAATTTTCACTGCACCTAAATCGTCAACATTGCTGTTTCTCAGCCATTCATTCAAATCAATCATATTTTGAACCGTTCCTTTTCCATAAGTTTGTTTGCTTCCAATAACAATCGCACGGTTGTAATCTTGTAGTGCAGCGGCAAGAATCTCGGATGCAGAAGCGGAAATTTCATTGACCAAAATAACCAAAGGACCGTCCCAGATTATTTCATTGCTTTGGCTTCTCAATACTTGAGTTGAACCGGAAGAAGCAACCTGAACCACAGGACCTTTGTCAACGAAGAAACCGGTAATATCAACTGCTGTTCGTAGCGAACCGCCTCCGTTATTTCTTAAATCCAACACAAGACCGGTCATTCCTTCTTCTTTCAAACGTAAAATTTCTTTTTTGACGTCAGAAGCCGCATTTCTTTCCTGATAATTTTGCATATCAAAATAAAAACTCGGCAAATCGATTAAGCCAAAAACGTCTTCATTGTGTTTGATTATTGAAGATTTAGCATAGGTTTCTTCCAATTCTACCACGTCACGCACCAATGTTTTGTCTTCAATTGATCCGTCCACATGTCTGATTGTCAAGGTTACTTCTGTGCCTTTGGGACCTTTAATCAATTTTACCGCATCGTCAATTCGCATTCCTATGATGCTGGTTCCTTCCTCATCTCCTTCTTGTTTTACTCTTAAAATTGCATCACCGACTTTTAATTCATCACTTCTCCAGGCAGGACCGCCGCTGATTATTTCGACAATAGTGATGTAATCATTTTTTTTCTGCAATCGCGCTCCGATTCCTTCCAGTTTTCCGGACATTGCCGTATCAAAGCGATCTTTATCCGGCGGTGCGAAATAATTTGTATGTGGATCAAAGGTCTCCATAATCGTATTTAGATACATTGCAAAGTAATCTTTACGAACTAAATCCGCGGAAAACTCAAAGTATTCATCCAATGATTTTTTAGTGGTTTCCCTTGCATCTGCTTCGATTTCAGCCAATGACTTCTTTTCCGTCTTTTCTTCATTATCTTCCGAATCAGCTTCCTTTTCCTCTAAACTTTTTTGGGTTTCTATGGAGTCATAATATGTAGTCAATGCTGAAAATTTCAATTGCAATCTCCAACGTTCTTTTAATTCAGCTTTATTTACCACATATTCTAAGGCGTCATAGTCGGTATTAATTTCTTCCGGAACTGTATAATCAAAAGGTTTTTCTAAAATATCGGGGTAAATTTCTCTGACTTCATCCATTCGTTGAACAAATCGCTCATAAACCAAATTAAAAAAAGCTAAGTCCTTTTGTTTAATCTGATCGTCAATTTGAGTTTTATAAGAATTAAATTCATTGATGTCTGAGGCTAAGAAAAAACGTTTCAATGGATCGAGATTTTTTATGAATGCTTCATAAACGTCTTGAGAAAAAACATCATCTATAGGTCTTGGCTCATAATGTCCACGTTCTAATACGTATGTTACCAGGTTTAATAAAAGCTTTTCTCTATCCGGATCGTTAAAATCTTTGGTAGTAAAGCTGCAAGAAGCAACAGCAACGAAAACAGCTAAAAGTAATAGCTTAAAATTTTTCTTTAAAATATGCATAGTTTAATCTCAAAATTATAAAAGTGTCTAAGTTAACTAAAAAACCGTGCCATGAAATCTTTAGTGCTAATAATTTTTTGTTAACAGATAGATTGCAATTAATATATTAAAATTCTTTTTATAAAATGTATTTTTGAAAAACATAAAAATACTAATTAATGAGTAAAGAAAGACCTTTAATTTTGGTTACCAATGACGATGGTATTAATGCCCCCGGAATTCGGGCGCTGATTGATGTGATGAGCGGAATCGGTGACCTTTGTGTAGTTGCTCCCGATTCGCCACAAAGCGGAATGGGGCATGCAATTACGCTGAACGATGCCATCTATTGCACGCGAATTAAAAGTGACAGCAGTCCTTTTGAAGAATACAGTTGTAGCGGAACTCCGGTAGATTGCGTTAAAATTGCAGTCAATGAAATTTTACAACGCAAGCCCGATTTGTGTGTAAGCGGAATCAATCATGGAAGCAATTCATCCATCAACGTAATTTACAGTGGAACAATGAGTGCAGCCGTAGAAGCAGGAACACTTGGAATTCCGGCCATTGGGTTTTCATTGATGGATTTTTCATTGGAAGCTGATTTTAATCCGGGAAAAAAACACATCAAAAAAATTGCTGTGGAAGTATTAAACAAAGGTTTGCCGGAAGGCGTGGTATTAAATGTAAATATTCCCAAATTAGGGGTTAATGAAATTCGAGGAATCAAAGTTTGTCGTCAAGCAAATGCGCATTGGTTAGGAGTTTTTGATAAACGAACCAATCCATTGGGTCGAGATTATTATTGGATGGCAGGCGAATTGGTCAATC
Organism: uncultured Flavobacteriaceae bacterium; assembly: GCA_964636665.1. Taxonomy (GTDB): domain Bacteria; phylum Bacteroidota; class Bacteroidia; order Flavobacteriales; family Flavobacteriaceae; genus JAAYLC01. The sequence goes on along the minus strand of CAZWVT010000039.1, from coordinate 1,317 downwards.
TTGACAACAATCCGGATACGGATGAATGGGCTTTGAAAGAGGGATTTATTTCAGTTGTTCCCGTTCAATATGATTTAACAGCTCATAAAGCAATTCCCACACTCAAAGAATGGAAACTTTAATATTTATCCATACGAAATGAATAGGGTTGTAACACAAGTACTAATCGGAATATTAGCCGGAATCGTTGCAAATTGTATAGGAATATATTTGTACCTTTTCTTCTTTGTAAGTTTGGAAGAAGGCATTACGAATACGTTGCAATGGGCAATCATAAATGACGTAATTGGAAAAATTATTGCTTTGGGAGCTTTGATGAATCTGCTTGTATTTTTTGTGTTTATAAGAAAAGGACAGCTTTATAAGGCTCGCGGTGTAATGATTGCCACTTTATTTGCTACTTTGGGAATCGTAATTTCGAAATTTCTATAAGCTAATTAGTTGTGTTGGACTAAAGGCGTCCGTTTCACTGTAAGACATAGAGATATGTGGCGTAATTAAAAAATAAATCAAACAATGCAAACCATTTTATCGCTAATTCAAATTCATATCGAATGATGATAAAACTAAATTATTAAAATATGAATCGTGCAGTTTTTCCCGGAACTTTTGATCCCATTACTTTGGGACATGTCGATATTATCAAACGCGCCTTGCCATTATTTGATGAGGTTATTATCGCAATCGGCATTAACGCCAATAAACAAACCATGTTTTCATTGGATGAACGGATAACGTTTATCGAAAAAACCTTCAGCAACAATCCAAAAATTAAAGTAAGTAGTTATTCCGGGTTGACCGTACGTTTCTGTCAGGAACAGGCGGCTTCTTTTTTGATTCGCGGATTGAGGAACAGCACCGATTTTACTTATGAGATGCCTCTTTCTCAGGCAAATTATAAATTGGCAAAAATCGAGACTGTTTTTCTATTGAGTTCTCCGGAAGTTTCGTTTATATCATCCAGCATTGTACGCGATATTAGAATGAATAACGGTAATATTGAGGAATTGGTTCCGGAAGCAGTTATTTAAAATCGAAAAACCTCTCATAATTGAGAGGCTTTCTACATTATTAACAATTAAACTTCTTATAAAGAGGCTTTGTGTTTTGCTAAATTAGATTTTAGATTGGCAGCTTTGTTGGCGTGAATGATATTCTTTTTAGCCAATTTGTCTATCATCGATACAACAGAAGGAAACGCTTTTTCCGCTTCTGCTTTATCAGTAAGTTCTCTAAACTTTTTTATTGCATTACGAGTAGTTATGTGATTATATCGATTAAGCAATCTTTTAGTTTCACTACTTCTAATTCTCTTTA